>CANGOT010000005.1 GCA_947455425.1 Chitinophagaceae bacterium
GTATAAAGATGGAATACTAATTTCACTGGCAACATTGCAAAACTATACTGCAATCTCTAGTGGCAATTATTCTGTATTAGTTACTGGTGCTAGTTGCACCTCATCTTCTTCTGTGGCTTCCGTAACAATAGGTATGGTAACAACACCAATCATAGCATTAACTGGAACACCATCTTTATGTGCAGGAGGAACTGTTAATGTTCAATTATGTCCACAGTTTTATGGTTATAGCAATTACCAATGGTATAAAAACGGAACTGCTATTGCAGTGCCAAATGGTATTAGCACCTGCTTATATCCTACAACTACTGGTAGCTATACAGTTAATGGCAGCAATGGTTTAGGATGTTGGAGTTCTCAATCTACACCTCTAGTTATTAATGACTTGATAGCTCCAACAGCTCCTGTAATTAGTGCAGGAGGCTCAATCAATATTTGTTTACCAAGTAGCGTAATATTAACAGCAACAGTTTCATCAAATTATCAATGGTATGCAAATGGCACTTCAATAAATGGTGCTACACTACAAACCTACACAGCAACTTATGCTGGAATGTTTACTGTTAAAACTATCGGTGCAAATGGTTGTTCAAGTTTAGCTAGCAATAGCATCACTGTTACATCAACAAATCCAACAATACCAAGTATTACAGCAAATGGTTCTACAAGTGTATGTGCAGGCAGCACGGTATTATTGACCTCATCAAATTCATTAACATATCAATGGTATAAAAATGGAGCATTAATATCAGCAGCAATATTGCAAAACTACCCAGCAACAACAAGTGGTAATTATGTAGTAATAGTAACAAATGCAAGCGGATGTAGTTCTTCATCAAGTACAATTACTATCAATATTTCAAGCCCTTCAACACCAATTATTACACCAACAGATACTGTAACCAAATGCATAAGTTCTTCAGTGCAATTATGTCCTGCATCTTATGGTTATAGTAGCTATCAATGGTACTTGAATGGTATTGCCATTGCATCACCAAATGGCAATGGAAGTTGTTTGTATCCTACAGCAGCAGGTGTTTATACAGTAGCAGGAAGCAATGGTGCAAGTTGTTGGAGCAGTCAATCTGCCTCAGTAAAAGTGAAAGATAGTGTTTGTGTTGGTGTTGTAACTTCAGGTGGAACGGGTGGAACTGAATCTAAAACATTGGGAAATATAATAGCATCTCGTTTATACGGAAATGCTATTAATAGCATAGCAGAAACCAATGGTTACAGCAACAGCGTTAAATTCAATAATAGTGGAGCAATTGTAAATGGAGCAAATGATTTAACCTTGAGTATTTTAATTCCAACGACTCTTGCAAATACTGATAATGCCTATATAACCACACCTACAGACCTTTTAAACTTCACCAATGCTATTGAAGTGTTAGCAGTAGATTACACCAATGCTAATATAACCAAAGCAGTTGCTTTTGGAACTAAAACTCTAGGGGGCATTTATAACCATACAAAACCTATTTGCGATAGATTGAAAGGTGCAGAATTATTAGAGGTTAAAAACATTACTGTTAATGGATTTAGGTTGATGGCATACAAAATTCATCAAAAAAACGGAGAAATAGAATATGCCATTAACCTAAGTGCAGGAACAGCTACAAACCGCAGCAGCATTAGTTTGCAAAGCAATTGGTTTACAGATAGCTATCAACAAGATGAGAAGTTATACAACTTTCAACTATGGGCAATAAGTTACGAAATGGTAACAGCAATGGCTACAAACATTATTACTAAGTTACAAACTATTGGTACAGTAAATAGCACTACCAATGCCAATTTACCAAAAGCATACATTAGCAAAGGTGCTAAAAAAGGTACTAATTTAACAGTAACTATACAAAATAATACTTCTAATACTACTGGCTATTTTAGTGTGAAAGAAAAAGCGAATGAGCAAATGAACGATGCTCAAATTACAACTCGTCAAATACCATTTACATTAAACGCTAATGGCATTACAAACATTAGCTTCCCAGTCGATGATTATTATGAAGGCAGTATTTATGTTTATGTAAATAATAGTGTAACCGATTTAGTTTATTTAGCGGATGGCACTTGGAGTATTGATTACAATCAAGCAACATCAAGCATTAGTTCTTTTAATGTTGTTAATGAATCTCCTAATGCTCTAATACCAAACAATGGTGAATACAGAATATTTAGAAATGTTGAAGTAAATGCTATAACCAAAGATTATATTAGTATTTATAAAACAATGTTAGGTGGTGGTTTAGAGCAAAATTTAAGTACTTATAATAGTTTGTTATTTAATGCGAACACAACAGGGGCATCAACGATAAAAGTAACTTTAGTTAAAAAATCTATTACAAATTGGGATGATCAATATAGTTATACTATTCCAGTTACAGTTAATCAACAATATGCTCTTGACTTTACTAACTTTAAATCAAGCAAGTTCAATTCATTCATTCATGCAAATGATATTACTGTTATAAATTTTAGTTTTATAAATAATCGTGGAGGCATAGTATCAATGAATGTGAGTTTGAACGATGTAAAATTCTCTGTTACTAAAACAAACTATAATGTTACTCCTGTTATTGCAGCACCAATAAATTTAATAGCAGTATATCCAAATCCATCAATAGGTAATTTTATTATTGGTTTTGATGCACAAACTGCAATGCCTTTAGTGATGAAAATGGTGAATGTATCAACTGGAAAACAAGTTAAAACCCAATTCATCAATACTACTAAAGGTGCAAACCATGTAGCCATATCAATGGATAATGTAACAATAGTAAATGGAGTATATCTGATAAGCCTAGATGGAGATAATGTTAACTATAAAACAATATCCTTAATGCTGTTGAACAAATAGTTTGTTCAACTTAGATAGGACATTATCTTATCCCAATAAAAGTAAACTTCGAGGTTAACAAACTTCGGAGTTTATTTTTTATAATTTATTCATAATGACAACCTACATAAAAAAAGCTCATAAAATATGTAACATTGTTTCTTTGCAGTGTTGAAATTGATTGACCGAATGGCGAAGAATTACAAAAAATTATTTTAGTAAAATACAATGAAAAAAGCTCTCAGGATATTTATCACTCTTTTATTTTTTTTATTCTCGAGAGCATCCATTTCACAGAACCTCATAGACTCAACAGTTAATGTTGATTCAATACATTCAATTATTGAGATATTAGCATCTGATAGTTTACAAGTCAGACTTACCGGAACTAGAGAGAATGTAAAGTCAGCTTTTTTTATAGCAAAGAAATTTCAAGACATTGGTTTAAAACAAGTGAGTGGGTTAAACGGGTATTTTGAAAAAGTTGACTCAATCGGATATAATGTTATTGGCATATTGAAAGGAAAAACCAAACCAAATGAGTTAATTATTTTATCGGCACACTACGACCATATCGGCACACTTAAAACAAACCCATATCCATTTTTCAGAAGAGATGAAAGTGCGGAAGAAAGCGATTCAATATTTAATGGAGCGAATGATAATGCCTCAGGAATCAGTGCTTTAATTGCCCTTGCAAAACACTATTCCGTAGAAAACAATAATCAGCGAAGTATTATGTTTATAGCTTTTACTGGCGAGGAATTAGGAACTTTGGGTTCAAAGTTTTCAGCAAAACAAGTTGATAAAAATGCTGTGGTGGCCATGTTAAACTTTGATATGATAGGCAGAAGTTATTTCAATAACTACAGGCCATACATCACAGGATCTGAACATTCAAATTTGAGAACAATTTTAAATAAAAACCTGTACCAGTTTGATTCAAAAAAATATGGAAAGAGTTTTATTAAAATAGATCCTTTTAAAGAAGAAAAATTATTTTGGCGTTCCGATAATGCTGCTTTTGCTGGTAAAGGAATTCCTGCTCATACCATCATGGCAACATCACCTCAAGATAAGTTTTATCATCATTTAAAAGATGAAATTCAAACTATAGATTTTAAACTAATTGCTGAAGTTGTAAAAACTATCATCATTGGAGCAAAAACAATTATTGATGGAACAGATAGTCCAACAAGAATTTTTTTAAGGCCTAGATAAAATTATTTATTTACTTAAAACATAATTATATATCTCTCTACTTGTTTTAATCCTTTGTTTCTTTGCCACATAATTAATTGAATTATGCAAACAGATTTTTTAGTGATAGGTAGTGGTATTGCAGGTTTAACCTTTGCACTTAAAACAGCAAAACATTTTCCCGATAAAAAAGTAATGGTTATTACCAAAACACAAAGCGATGAAACCAATACTAAATATGCTCAGGGTGGCATTGCTGGTGTGTGGGATGCTGCTAAAGATAGTTTTGATAAACATATTGAAGACACACTAGTAGCTGGTGATGGTTTATGCGATAATGGCATAGTAGAAATTGTGGTGAAAGAAGGCCCAGAGAGAATTAAAGAACTGATTAACTATGGTGCCGATTTTGACAAAGACGACAATGGTGATTATGCATTAGGCAGAGAAGGTGGACACAGTGAGTTTAGAATTTTACACCATAAAGATGTTACAGGAAAAGAAATGGAACGTGCCTTACTAAACGAAGTTTCCAAAACAAAAAACATAGAAATCATTAGCCACTGCTTTGTAATAGATATCATTACCCAGCATCATTTGGGATATTTGGTTACTAAGTCTACACAAAATATTACCTGTTTAGGTGTGTATGTTTTAAACCAACAAACCAACCAAATAGAAAAAGTTTTAAGTAATACCACATTGTTAGCTACTGGTGGTTGTGGGCAGGCTTATAGAACTACCACCAATCCTAAAATTGCCACTGGAGATGGTGTTGCAATGGTTTACCGAGCTAAGGGTAGAATTGAAAATATGGAGTTCATACAGTTTCATCCAACTGCTTTATATGAACCTGGTGTATCGCCAAGTTTTTTAATAACCGAAGCTGTGCGTGGCGATGGTGGCATTCTTCGAAATAAAAATGGTGAAGCATTTATGGAAAAATATGATGCACGAAAAGATCTTGCCCCAAGAGACATTGTTGCACGTGCCATAGATAATGAAATGAAAAAAGCAGGTACAGAATGTGTTTATCTTGATTGCCGACATTTTAATAAAGAAAAATTTATTCATCATTTTCCAAACATTTACGAAAAATGTTTAAGCATTGGAATTGATGTGATGCAACACCTGATACCTGTAGCCCCAGCTGCACATTATAGCTGTGGTGGCATTCAAACAAATGAGTTTGCACAAACATCCATTACAAATCTATATGCCTGTGGCGAATGTGCCAGCACTGGATTACATGGTGCTAATCGTTTAGCAAGCAATAGCTTGCTTGAAGCCATGGTATTTGCACATAGGGCATTTTTACATATTACTACTCATTTAAAAACACCATCTCCTTTTGCAGAAAGTGGGGAGCTCGTTCCAGATTGGGATACACTTGGCACAAACGATCCTAGAGAGATGATTTTAATTACACAAAGCCAAAAAGAATTGCAATCTATTATGAGCGACTATGTAGGTATTGTTCGTACTGATATTCGTTTAGAACGTGCTATGAAAAGACTAGACTTATTGTTTGCCGAAACAGAAGAGCTTTATCGAACCACTAAAGTATCTCCACAACTTTGTGAATTAAGAAACTTAATAACAGTGGGGTATTTAATTGTAAAAGGAGCAGAGTTTAGAAAAGAAAGCAGGGGTTTACACTTTAATACAGACCACCCTAATAAGAGTGATCTGCTACAAGATATTGTATTGTAATTTCAAATACGGTGTTTTAAACTAGCAAAAAAAATACTTATCGAGATTATGCATATCATTCTAAAACATTAGGTTGATATGCATTCATTAAATTGATAATATAAAAATCGTGGTGTTTATAATATAGATGCCTACAAAACATTCAGCACCTGTTCTTTCATTTTTTCAAGCTCATCTTTCATAAGTACTACCAATTTTTGTATCTCGGCATTATTTGCTTTTGAGCCAGTTGTATTAATTTCTCTTCCAAATTCTTGCAGTATAAAAGAAAGCTTTTTTCCTTTACTTTTTTCTTTTCCTTTTAAAATATCTTTAAAATATGAGATATGGCTTTTAAGTCTTACCTGTTCTTCGGTAATATCAATTTTTTCAATATAATAAATCAACTCTTGCTCTAAACGATTGGCATCATAGTTATCTTTTCCAACGTTTTCAGAAAGTAATTTAATTAAACCATCTTTAATTTTTTCTCGTCTTAATGGTTCTAATAGCTTGATGGCTTCTTCGTTTAGCTCAATATTATCAACCCTTTTAAGCAATTCTGTTTCCAGTGCAGCTCCTTCATTCTGTCTGTGCTTATTTAGATTCTCTATTGCCGATTTTAATAATGCCTCAAATTGTTTCCACTCTTCTTCGTTTAAGTTATCTGAAGAATTAGTAACAACATCTGGCAATCTTAGAATGGCAGATAGCAAATTATCATCATTAGCATTCAACTCTGATGCAACCGATTTAACACTATTGTAATATGCTTTTAAAAGTTCTGTATTAACAGTTACTGGCTTTGTAGCTCCATTGTATTTAATGTTAAATAAACATTCAACACTACCTCTTTCCAAACCTTCATTAATAATATTTCTAATCTCAATTTCATAAGGTTTAAGAATGGTGGGGGTCATCATTCTTAAATCAAATTGTTTCCCATTCAGCGATTTTATTTCAATTAAAAAAATTCTATCTCCAATTGTTTGTTCGGCTCTTCCATAGCCCGTCATCGAATAAAGCATATTATAAAATTAGTGGGTGTAAATGTATGGTAAATGACTTGTGATGGCTACAATAAAAAAGCCCTGCATAATTGCAGGGCTTTTTTTATGATATTAAAAGAAATTACAATTTAGTTGCTTTAAACTTGGCTGTGGCAAAGTTTAATTCGAATTGATAATTTCCACTCACTGCTGGCCCAGGAAAATTATCATTTAAATTATAACCAAAAGTTCCACCAGCAGATAATCCTGGTAAGGTTTTGTCTGCTACAGAATACTTATTGCTCCAGCTACCAGCTACTGGTAAAACTAAATATTCTTTACTGCCTGTTATAGCGATTGTAGGCATTTGCCATACACAAGAGTTTAGTCTTGTTAAAGGTTGAACAGATGGCCCAGAAGCAGGATTGCCCCAAGAAGCAGGAGTTGCATCACCAACCATAAATAAATCTGTTGGTAAGGTTGGTCCTGTGTAAGGCACAACGGTAAATTTACCTATTTGAAAATCCATTGTAATCAAATACAGACCTGCAGTTGTAGGGCTTTTAAAGTTATCGCCACCACTAGTATAATAGTTAAAGTCTCCACCATTTGCAATACCAGAAACTCCATTATTTGGTACAGCATATTTTTGACTCCAATCACCTTTTACTGGTAAAATTAAATATTCACTTCCTCCTGCTAAATTAAAGACTCCTGCAAAAGTGGTTTCATCTAATTGAGCAAAAGCCTCGGCAACATTAATTGTTGAAGAATTAGCCCAACCAAAATCTGATGCACCACCTACAATATAAAGATTTGTTGGAGGAGTTATTTTAGGATTGATCTTGTATGGTTTAACATTTACTTTTACAACATTTGATACTTTTAAATCATTATTGTTAGCATAAGAAGAAGTTACCCTAACATCAATATCGTAGGCAACATTAAATTTAAACCCTTGAGCCAATAAAACATCGTTCAAAGCCTTTGCAGTGAATGATTTTGAAGTTGATCCGTTGATTGTCCATTTAACAGATTTTGAAAAATTTCTTCCAGTAGAATCTAACTCTAATACATATTTGTTCGTTGCAGAATCGCTATTAGCATATTTGGGATTTGTCCAGCTAAATGTGATAGCAGTTTTACTTGAGTCTGCTGCAGTTGCAGCTACACTAGAAACAGAGCTGCTTAAAACAGGAGAAACACCTGTTGTGTATGTTGGTAATGCTGTGTCTTTATTGCAAGCTACTAAAAGTAAACTTGCAAAAGAAAATACAGCAATAATTTTTGAAAATAGTTTCATATAAAAAAATTTAAGTTATTTATGATTATTGTTTTTCGAATTTGAATCTTCCTTCTTTAAAGTCAACAGTAATTTTATATAATCCACTAGCAGCAGGTGCAAGTAAATCACTACCACCACGTTTAAAATCATCGGCAAGAGGATTGTTTGAATTATTGCTTGAACCAGTTCCACCATATTTATCGCCCCAATCTCCATTTACTGGTAGCAATAAATAAGAATTACCTCCAATAATATTAACAGTTAATTCAAATGCTGAACCTACTTTAGTAAATTCCTGAGAAGGAACTGGAACCGGATTACTCCAACCACCTGGTGTTGCATTACCAACTAAAAATAGTTTACCACTTGCAGGTAAAGCAATTTTTAATATTTCGTAAGGTGTTGTTTTATATTTAAACACATTAGATGCTAAAGCTGCTGCACTATTACCAATTGTAGAAACAACTCTCACTTCAATATTATGCACTTGATCAGACTTAAGCTTCATATCGGCCACTAAATATCTGTTTAAATCACCCACAGTTATATCTTTAGATAAATCAGCACTTACAATTACTTTCTCTCTTATAGGATTACTAAAATTAGAGCCAGTAGTATCAATTTCAATATTGTAAGTTACGCTATGAGAACTAATGCCTGTTGAAAAAGCATAGTCAGGATTTGTCCATGATAGTTTTAGTGCAACTAAATCTTTATCGGCAATGCTCAAAGGCAAAGTGCTTCCATCGGCTACACTTGATGTTAGAGTAGGATTTTTTCCACTTACATAAGTTACTTGACTTTCATCTTTTTTACAACTAAATAATGTAGTTGTTGCAAGTAACGCTAGTATCAGAATTTTTGAAATATTTTTCATACTAAGTTTTTTGTTTTTAATTAAAATTAATATCCTGTGTTTTGTTTAAGGTTTGGATTAGCAGCTAAATCTTTTAATGGAATTGGATATAAATTTCTAAAACTAGCCACACTTGCTCCATCTTTAGAACCACCTTTCCAAGTCCATAAATAGTTGCTGGTAGTAAAGTAGTTATAACGAATTAAATCTGTTCTTCTAAATCCTTCCCAAAATAACTCTCTTGCTCTTTCTTTAATAATATAATCACTAGTTAATTGAGCAGATGTAATGTCTCCTTGAGAAGTTCCTCCATAAGCTCTTTTTGCAATTGTATTCATATAAGTAGTTGCTAAGTTGATATCAGCTTTACCATTAACCGCAGCTTCTGCATAAATCAAATACATTTCTGCCAGTCTGAATATTGGCATATCAATATCAACAAAAGTTTCATCGCTTCCACTAACTCCGCCTTTTGTTTTATTACGATATTTTGTAACAGAATATCCATCTGTAAACGTAGTTAAATTTGAAATCTCTAATGATTGACCATTAGTAAAAAATTGTTTTCTAGTATCAGAACTAGAAATAAAGTTATTATACAAGGCAATTATTTCCTTAGTAGTTCTTAAACCAACCCAACCACCACCAATTCCAAAATCAGCAGCAGTCATAGCCCCCCCAACAGATGCGTGTGTTAAAAAGGTAGTACCGCCATAAGTTTGGGTTCTTTTACCATCATAATTAATAGTAAAAATATTTTCACTTGTATTAGTGTTGTTATCTGCAAGCATTAATTGTGTGTAATCGCTAATTAAACTATAACCAGCATCAATTACTTTTTTTGCATAAGTTGCAGCATCTGTATATCTCTCTGTTCCAGTGTAAACTTGTGCGTTCAAGTAAATGCGTGCTAAAAGAGCTTGTGCAGCGGCCATATCTGCTCTACCATATTCGTTAGTTCTTGCAGGATACATACTTGGTTCAATTGCTTTTAATTCACTTTCTACATAAGCAAATAAATCTTTACGTAAGATTTGTTTTGGAATAGTACCCAATTCATCAGCTTCGGTAATAAAAGGAGGATTACCAAACAAATCCATTAGATTAGCATATTGATATGCTCTTATAAAACGTGCTTCTAATCTGTATTTTCTTACTTCATCTGCATCAGCTCCTGTAATGCCATTTGCTGCTAATTTAGCATCTGTGCTTTGACGCAAAAACTCATTAGCAACAGTAATTTGATACATACAACGATAATACAATCCTTGTAACATAGGGTTGCTGGATGTCCAGTTCATTAAATGAAAATCCTGAATACCTGCATCACCCCAAGCTACTACAGCTTCGTCTGTGCTTAACTCTTGAGCTTTCCAGTATAAGCGTAAAAAATCTGAAGTACCCGGATCGATGTCTGCAACATCACCACTACCTGCACCATTACTTCCAGTATTCGCCATGGCAGCATACACTTTTGCTAATACATTTTTATATCCTGCCTTTGATGTGTAAACATTGGCAGAAGTTACCTGATCTATAGGTGTAACATCAAGCTGCTTTGAGCAAGATGCAACGAGTGTTGCAATGCCTACAAAAGCTATTATTTTATTTATTATTTTCATATTATATTTTTAAAATTTTGAATAATTAAAAGTCTAAGCCAATACCTAAAGTAAATACTCTTGGACGAGTGTAAATATTGTTATCAATTCCTCCAAAAACTTCTGGGTCTAATCCAGAATATTTTGTAATGGTAGCAACATTTTGAATATTACCACTTAAACGCAAGTTGGCTTTATTATTAAACACTTTTCCAAAATTGTATCCAATATTAATATTGTCGATTTTAATGAAAGACGCATTTTCAATCCAATAGTTGCTTATGTAATACGCATCGCCATTTCCAGAAAGATTTGTACTTAGTACTTCTGTGCTACCATTTTGAATAACTCCTATTGGATTTAAGATATTTCTACGAGTACCACTAGCACTTCTCACATTGTTATAAACATAGTTGTTAAAGTTTGCACGTGCCACAATACCTAAACTCCACTTTTTATAGGTAACAGATGTGGTTAAACCTACAAATACAGTAGGGTCTGGACTTTTATACGTTACTAAATCTTTTTCAGTAATCGCACCATCTCTATTTAGATCTTCAAAAACACCATCTAATGGTTTACCATCTTTACCATATACTTGTTTATATACGTAGAAAGTTTGTTTAGCCTGACCTACTGCTTGAATTTGAACTGTATTACCTGTACCACCAGAAATTCCTCCAGTTAACTGACCAGGAACATTTGGATTTGGATTTTCAGTAATTTGTGTAATTGTATTCTTATTGTACGATACGTTAAATCCTAAATCCCAGGTAAAGTCTTTTTTCTTGATCACACCAGCATTGATAGAAACCTCAACACCTTTGTTTGTCATATTACCACTATTCTTTGTAAGTACGTTGGTAAATTGTGACCCTGCTGATAAAGAAACCGGAAAGAATAAGTCTTTTGTAGTTCTGTCGTAATACTCAATGTAACCCGTTAATCTATTGTCAAACAACGCAAAGTCTACTGCGTAGTTTAGCATTGTTGTAGTTTCCCATTTAATCTTATCGTTATAAGCTAATGGTGTATAAACTGTATCTAAGAAAGTATTACCAAACTGATACGCACTTTGATTTGAAACAGTCGAATAATTTGGCAAATAGCTGTAATCGCCAATACCTTCTACATTACCAGTTACACCATAACCAAATCTAAGCTTAATTTCACTCACCCATTTTGGCTTTTTAAACTCGCTGCTAACTCTCCAGGCAGCAGATGCACTTGGGAAAGTTCCCACACGATTTGCTTTAATTACTTTAGAAGTAGCATCTTGACGAATAGCTCCAGTAATGTAATATTTATCTTTATAAGAATAACGTAAACGAGCATAATAACTTTCCATTCTGTTTAAGCCAATACCATATTCATATTTTAAAGGCTTATCATCTGTATAACTTAAATCATAAGTTTGGTCTTTAAAATTATATCCTTTGGTTTTATTTTCTTGAAAAGAATGACCTAATAATACATCGAAATCTCCTGCAGTTGTTGCTTTAGTATAATTTAAATAAGCATCAATTACGTAGTTGTTTCTTTCTTGTAAATATTTATTATTTGTACCACCATGGAAGTTTCCACTAGCATCTTTATATCTTTTATATCCACTAGCAGCACTATCAGTAATTACAACTGTTCCATGACCACGAGCTACATCATAACCTAGATTAACCACTGCACGTAAGTCTTTGAAGAAAGGAAATTTATAATCAAACTGAACATTTCCTATACTACGCTCAACGTGACTTTTATTGGTGTAATCATTTAATAAGCCTAAAGGATTTAATGGAGCTAAAGATTTTAAGCCGGTTGTAGAATTAGCATCAAGCCACTCCCAATATCCATTATATTTTCTTGAGCTACCGTATACGGGTACAGTTGGATTAAAATATACAGCAGCACCAATGGCACCTTCATTAGCAAATTTATTTTCGGTTACCACACCTTTAAGGTTGATATCAACTTTTAAATTGTCTTTGAAAAATTTAGGAGAAGCATTGAAAGAAGCAGTGGTTCTTTTTAAATTGCCACCACGCAACATTCCATCTTGATTCAAATAACCTAAGCTTGCTCTGAAAGGAACTTTTTTACAAATAGCACCTGTCATACTAATATTATTATCGGCACCAATAGCGTTTTTATATATTTCTTTTTGCCAGTCGGTACTTGCTGTTCCCAATAAAGCTTTAAAACTTGCATCGCCGTTTGCATTCACATAGCTTCTAAATTGGTCTCCACTTAATACATTTACTTTATTAGATGGTGTGTAAACACTGGTATTTGAGCTGAAATTAAAACTTAGTTTACCTAATTTACCTCTTTTAGTTTTAATAATGATAACACCATTACTTGCACGAGAACCATAGATGGCAGCAGCAGATGCATCTTTTAAAATGTTAAAACTTTCAATATCATTAGGGTTAATCGTATTTAAAATATTTGCACTACCAGAAATTCCGCCTGGATCCATTGGTACGTCGTCAATAACTATCAACGGGTCGTTACCACCATTTACAGAAGCTCCACCACGAATTCTAATTGTAGAACCACTACCAGGTGCTCCACCATTTGGGGTAATAGATACACCAGCAACTTTACCAGTAATTAATTGCTCTGGAGATGTTAAAGCTCCTTTAACAAAGTCTTTACTGCTTACTGCTACAACTGAACCCGATAGGTCTTTCTTTTTTGCAGAGCCATAACCAATAACTACCACCTCGTTTAGGTTTTCGTTACTGGATTTTAAAGAAACATTCATGGCTCCTGAAGCAGGAACTTGCATTTCTACTGTAGCAAAACCAACCGAAGTAATTTCCAGGGTTGAATTTGCAGGGGCTTTAACCGAGAATGTTCCATCGGCATTGGTTTTACCCAAAGCTTTGCCACCTTTCACTTTAATCGTAGCACCAGCTACAGCTGCACCAGCAGCATCGGTTACTTTTCCTGTAACCGTTTTGTCTTGAGCATTTGTTTGAGTGACAAACAAAAGCATCAGCATTGCAACAAACAGTCGTCTTAAATTCATAGTTTTGTTTTTGTTGTTTATAGTTAATAAATATTTGAGCCATAACCTCTCACTAAGAGGGATTTTGAATACTTTATTGTTACGAATGACTTAAGTAATCTTGCTAAGAACAGCAAGACTGTACCGAAGAACAGCAAGACTGTACCGAGGAACAGCGAGACTGTACCGAGGAACAGCGAAACTGTACCGAAGAACAACAAGACTGTACCGAGGAACAGCTAGACTGTACCAAAGAATACTTTACATCATTCTAAAAGAGCTTTTGAAGGAATAATTAATGCGTAATTACAACCTTCTCAATTTGTTTCTCACCATTTGATTCAACCTGTAAAAAATACAATCCATTGCTTGCACCATTGGTACTAAACATTGTTTTACTAATGCTTATCTGCTGCTCGCCCTTTATTTTATATCCTGAAAAAAGATTGGCTATAACCCTTCCACTTACATCCACCAACTTAATAGTTACAATACCACTATTTGGTAAATCGTATTTTACAATACTTGTATTTGTGAGTGGATTGGGATTTACTGCAATCTTAAAATCTGTGATATTATAGTTTGGATTGAAAATTCCTGTTGGAATGCTTACAGCTCTATCTGTGAAAACATAATAATCTCCTGGCTGAAACAACATACCATAAGTTGAGCCAGTAACTGTGATATGTGTACCTGTAAAATAGTTGTACCAATTTCCTGTTGATGGGAATGTGATTGAAGATGGAGTTGTACTAGTACCAAAGTTTCCTGCAACCACTACTTTTAGGCTAGCATCTCCAACAGTTATTTGCTTTATGGCTGAAGATAAGTTTGCCGTAACTGCATTTGTTGTAAATGCTGATGTGTAAGTAGATGTGTTTCTTAATGCAAATAATTTTGAATACACATTATAAAGGTTCTTACGTTTAGTATTATTGTTGTAGTTCCAAACAATAGGTTTCTCGTCTAATCTACAATTGGTATTTACCGTTAAATTAGAACAAGTATTAATAGAATAATCATACCCAAGCTCACCCATTTGCCAAATCATTTTTGGGCCAGGAATCATTGTTAAAAATGCTGCTACTAATTCTTGACGTTTTAGAGCATTCGTAGTGTCTTTTATATTATAAGAACCATTTACATTTCCATAGTTGATATTCTTGTACATCAATCTTTCTTCGTCGTGGCTTTCGGCATAGGTTACTAAATTTGGTGTTGACCATCCACGATTATTGGCAATTGCTCTGCTGAAATCCCAATCAGATGAATAACCCATAATTGCCTGTGTAAAGTTGTAATTACTATTTCCCCATAAAAGCATACCGTAGTTTGACAATTCAATTTCTTCGGCATCTACAGCAAAATGCTCTAAAATACAATAAGAGTTGGGCGAAATATTTTGCATCTTATCGTAGATTCTTTTCCAGATTGCAACACGACTTGCATCGTAGTTTCCCCAAAGACCAACATCTGACCCACTATTCAATTGCGTAAATCCTTTCGATAAATCCCATCTAAACCCATCAACATTATAATTAATCAACCAATGATTAATTACTCTATCTACAAAGTCTTTTGTTGACTGGCTTTGGTGGTTAAAATCGTATCCAACACTAAAAGGATGTGTAGCATCTGGATTGAACCAAGGATTTGATGTTGAAGGTTTATTGTTAACAGCATCCCAATACATCTGAACCATTGGACAACTTCCAAAAGCGTGATTCAATGCAATATCTAATACAACAGCAATACCGTTTTTATGACACTCATCTATGAACTGTTTTAAAGCTGTTTCAGTTCCATAATATTTATCTGGTGCAAAGAAGTAACTTGGATTGTAACCCCAGCTATTATTTCCCTCAAACTCCATTACAGGCATTAATTGAATTGTATTTACACCTAGGTTTTTAAGATAGCCAATAGAATCTTTTAGGGTTTGATAATTTTTATTGTTTACAAAATCCCGAACTAATAATTCGTAAATCATTAGATTCTTTTTATTAGGTCTGGTAAAAGAATATTGCCAGTTGTAAGGAGTTTTATTGGTTTGCAAAACACTTACAATGCCTGAAGTTTGGCCTGTTGGATATGCTTTTAAAGAAGGATAAGTTGATACAGGAATATACTGATCGTTCCAAGGATCGAGAACTTTTTCGGCATTATAATCTGCAACAGTTAAAGAGCCATCGATAAAATATTGATATCCATATTCAACGCCTGGCGTTAAACCTGTGATTTTTAACCAAAAATATTTTCCATCTGATGTTTTGTTCATTTGATGAACAAGGGTTTGAGTCCAGTTATTAAAATCTCCTAATACAGCAATGGTACTTTTTCCTGGAGCATATAATACGAGTGTAACAGCAGTTGGGTCTGTAGCGTCATAAAAAATTCCATCACGTGTAATTCCTGATGGAAGTGGTGCAATATTTACATTGCCTGCAACTAAAAATTTAACAGTATCATTCGATGTGTTAACACCGTCTGTTGCTTGAGCAACAATTGTTTGAACACCTACTGCAGTTATTTGAGGATTTGCTGTTGCTTGTGTTGCAGCACTTGTTGTTGAAAGCAGATTGCCGTTAAAATATAATTTTATTGTAGAAGACTGGCTGGCATTTGCAGTAATAGAAACGTTATTACCAACTGATTTTGATATTGTTTCTGTTCCGATATTGTAAAGAGGCGTTCTTAATGGATTGTCGATTCTTGCGTATAAACCATTATCATAAACAGGAACATACATATCACTGGCATCTGCATTGCGAAGAGCTTTGCTTCCATCGCCGTTTCTAAACAAGATTGCAATACGTAATATTTTTTCAGAAGCATTTGTAATTCCAAAAAAAGTACGCAATCCCCCATTTATAGTAAACTTCCATTTGTTGTTTCCTAAATAAGTTGCATTTGCAGCGGCTGTTGTTGCACCCCAGGTAAATGGTGCATATTTCCAGTTGCTGGGAGATGAACTTAAATTAGTAATAACCCCAATGTGTACATATATGTTTGTAGTGGGTGTGTAGTCTTTAATTCCTTTGTTACCAAGGGTTGCATCGCATGTAATATCTACGGTAGAAGATGTTTCCTGAATAAATTGAGGGTTCCAACTAAGCAATTGAGCTTTGCCAAAAGTGGCAATAAACAACAACAGTATTAGGCTGCTTAGTTTCATATTTGTAGTGCAATCGTTTGTTATAAATGTGTAATTTTAACACATTGTAGCACAAAGATGAAGATTTAAAACAAACAATCAAATTTTTTTTAACAATTTATTAAATTATTTTCCCTTATTAAAAAATTAAAAATCAATTCCAACCCATTTTCTATTGCTCTTATTATACTTCTCGAAATTGAATTTATAGAGCTTTCCAGGACGATGGGGAACATCTTCTTCCATTTCATCTAAGTCAATCAACAAATTCATTGTAGCAAACTTTTTTCTAAAGTTTCTTCTGTCTAATTCAATTCCAAGAATAGCTTCATATAGGTTTTGTAGTTCTCTTAAAGAAAATTTATCGGGCAAAAGATTAAATCCAACTGGATTTTCCTGAATCATTTTTTGCAACCATTCGTGGCAGGTTATCAAAATTTCTTTGTGGTCAAAGGCCATTTCTGCTATGCTTGATACACTATGCCAATGGAGTTCATTATCGGTAATT
Source organism: Chitinophagaceae bacterium (assembly GCA_947455425.1). Lineage (GTDB taxonomy): Bacteria > Bacteroidota > Bacteroidia > Chitinophagales > Chitinophagaceae > CAIVPM01. The sequence continues at coordinate 17,135 of CANGOT010000005.1, forward strand.
TTAAGGCTATGATGTTTAATATTTAGCAAGGAGCAGTATGCTATTGTAACAACTCTTCCACCTGGATGACGATTGGGTCGACTAAATGTTCTAACCTGATCAAGGTAGATATCTGTCATACCAGTTCTTTGATCTAATACACGGTATGCAGCAGCATCTATCTCTTCTGTTTCTTGCACAACATCTCCTAATAAACTCCACATTCCTTGATATTTTTCAAGGTCGCTACGTATTAATAAAACTTTTAATTCATTATCATCAAAACCAAAAATTACACAGTCAACTGTGATAGGCATTTTAGGGTATTGAGCAACCAATGTTGCACCATTCTTTAGCGACATATTTATTACGAATCGTTAGCGTTAATGTTTGTAGAAAGCAATCTAGTTTCTAATCTTGGGGCGAAAGGTAAGCTTTATTTTCATTGTGTGAATTTTACATAATAAAAAAAATTCTCGCCTTGTGAATTAAGAGGAATTAATAAATAGTTTGATTATTTTCAAAATAAGAATGAATGAATCTGGGAAAAGAATATTTATGAATATCTTTTTTATCAATCCAAAAATGATCTTTAAATTCTGTGTGAGAAAGCAATTCCAATTCAATAAAATTTCCTTTAATGGTTCTATGTGTTAGTTTTTGCTGCTGCTCTTTTGAGACCGATTTAAGCAGAAACTTATTTAATCCTATTTCTTTTTTTACCCATTTTTGTATTACTTGCTTCGAAATATCTTCCTTTTCTTGTGTTTCAACCAAATAAAATTCGTGAAGATGTTGCCAGATATCTTTTTCAGTTCTTTGCTTAATTAAAATTTTATTATTGTGCTCAATTACTAAATAGTAAAACCATCTGGTTAAAATTGTATTTTTTTTCTCTTTAAAAGGATATTTAGCAATTGTATTCAATGAATATGCTTTACATAACTTTTGGAGCGGGCAAGCATCGCATAATGGTTGTTGAGGTTTGCAGGTAGTAGCACCCAAATCCATTATTGCCTGATTATATAAAGCAGGATTTTTATGGTCTAATAGTTCTTGAGATAAACTTGTAAAATATTTTTTTCCATCATTACTATCGATGGCAATATCTATTGCAAAGACTCGCGATAAAACCCTGAAAACATTACCATCTAAAACAGCATAAGGCTGATTGTATGCAAATGAAGCAATGGCTGCAGCAGTGTAGCTTCCAATACCTTTAAGTTTTATAATATCCTCGTATTTTGTTGGAAATATTGCATCGAATTTTCGGGTAATTTCTCTTGCAGTGTGTAGTAAGTTTCTACATCTGCTATAATATCCTAAGCCTTCCCAAAGCTTAAAAACTTCTTCATCTTTTGCAGCTGCTAATAATTGTATATTGGGATATACTTCAATAAACTTATTGTAATATGCCAAACCCTGCTCTACTCTTGTTTGTTGGAGAATGACTTCACTAAGCCAGATTTTATAGGCATTTTTTTCGCCCTTCCAGGGCATTGCTCTATTATTGTGATGCTGATGCCAGTGAAGAAGCAGTTTCGGGAATTGTTTGGATATTGAAGTTGAAAGCCCTTTGCTTTTTATTGTTTGTTTATTTGTTGCAACACTCACAAGTTGAAAATTTTATTGGTCACAAGGGCATCAGGAAACAAGGTTCACTGCTTAATAGAATTACAAAAGTTGAACGGTGCTATCGCAACTGAAGCTCAATAGTAGTAAGCAGTTGGGACAATAATAAAATATCATTAATCAAATTAGCATATCAGCATATTGGCGAATTGCTTCATTGAATCTATTCATCCACAGCATTCGCGATCAATCTTGCACTCATTCTTCTAAGCGGATTTGATCTGGCTTCTGCAAAACCATTTCTTCGGCGAACAATATCAATTGCTTCAAATGTTGCAGCTAAAAATGATTCGTGATGAGCCACAGCTTTACCAGCAATATCAAAAGCTGTTCCGTGGTCTGGACTTGTGCGAACAACTGGTAATCCAGCAGTATAATTAACACCTTCTCCAATTGCCAAAGACTTAAAAGGAATCAATCCCTGATCGTGGTACATGGCTAAAACAGCATCAAATTTTTCGTATTGGCCACGAGCAAAAAAAGCATCAGAACTATATGGACCAAACACCATCATATTTTGTTTTGCTTCTTTTACAGCAGGCTTTATAATAGTCTCCTCCTCTTTTCCTATAAGACTTTCATCACCTGCATGAGGATTTAATCCCAAAACAGCAATTCGTGGCTTATCAATACCAAAATCTTCTTTTAAGCAGCCATTTAAAATTCTTAGTTTGCTAATGATTGCTTCCTTTGTAATAGCCTTAGAGACTTCTAATACTGGAATATGTTCAGTAACTAATCCAACTTTAATATTCTCTGCAACCATTAACATCAACACATCATTAGCGGCAAAATATTCTTTAAAATATGGAGTGTGTCCACTATGTTTAAAAGCATCAGATTGAATATTCTTTTTATGAATTGGTGCTGTAACAAGTGCATGTATATTACCAGCAGCGAGGGCTTCTGTTGCAGCATCAAGGGAAAGTAAAGCATACTTACCACCTGCTTCGTTTAAAGCACCAGGAGTAATCGTTGCTTCTTCCTCCCAACAATTAAAAACATTGATTTGTTTATTACTTAACTTAGTAAAATCTTTGATGGTATTGTAACTGATATTTATATCTGGCAATCCTTTGCGATAAAAATTTAGTGCCTTACTATTGGCAAACACCACTGGGGTACAAAGGTTTAAGATTTCGCTATTACTTAAAGATTTAATAATAATTTCAATGCCAATGCCGTTTAAGTCGCCACAAGTAAAACCAATTACTGGCTTTTGAAAATCACTGCTCATTACTTACAATTTAGGTTGGCGAAGATAGGCGTTTTTAAAGGCTTGTTGAAAAATCAAACTCAACATTACTACTAAGACAGCACCAATAACATTCAACCATAAAAACCCTAAGCCTATAATCTCATATTTATCAAGAAAAAATAATGTGATAATAACAGCTTCTCCAATTAGTGCTGCAATAAATACAGCATTTGCCAGCACTTTTTTGCAATAAAATGCTACTAAGAAAATTCCAAGTATTACTCCATAAAATAAAGAGCCAAGCACATTAACTGCTTCAATCAAACTGCCCATTCCTGTTGCCAATTCTGCAACTACAATGCAAAAAACACCCCACAGAAAAGTGTAGATTTTAGACAGATGATATTCTCTTTTTTCAGTAGCTTTTTGTTTAGTGAAACGAAGATGAAAATCTATCATAGTGCAACCTGCCAAGGAATTTAGAGCAGCTGCAATACTGCCCCAGGCAGATAAGAAAATAATGGCTATTAATAACCCAACCAACCCTTTTGGAAGATTATCAACAACAAATCTTAAGAAGATATAATTGGTATCTTTTCCATCGGGTGACGCTTTTGATGCCTTTGCATAGTGAGAAGCCAGTTTTCGCAGAGAATCTTCTTGCAGTTTTAAATGTTGAATTTTAAATTTAGAATCCGCATTGTTTGTTTTTACATAATCAATGCTAATGTCTTGCTTTTTTGTTTGCACCATATAATATGCATTCTGCACATCTTGCATTGAATCTTTATATACAGATTGATATATTTTTTCTTCAGCGGCTCTATCAAAATAAATTGGCATTGGTTTGAACTGATAAAACACAAACAGCAATGCCCCAATCAGTAAAATAAAAAATTGCATTGGCACTTTCACCAGTCCGTTCATCAATAACCCTAACTTGCTTTCCTTATCGTCTTTGGCTGTAAGGTATCGCCCTACCTGACTTTGGTCTGTTCCAAAATAACTGAGTGCTAAAAAGAAACCACCAATTACACCGCTTACTATATTGTACTTGTCTTTCCAATCAAAACCAGCTTTGGTAAAGCCTGTTGTTATTACATTTAATTTTCCATTAGCACCACTGATTTTTAAAGCATCTGTTAAACCAATGTTGTTTGGAAGCAGATGAATGATATAATAGCCTGCAGCAAACATTCCACAAAAAATAATAGCTAGTTGCAATGTTTGCGTATATGCCACAGCCCTTGCACCACCACTAACAGTGTAGATAATTAGCAATCCCCCCATTACAATATTGGTATAGAATATATCCCAACCAAGGAGGGAAGATAAAATGATAGAAGGTGCATAAATGCTGATTCCCGTTGATAAACCACGAGATAATAAAAACAAGAATGATGTGAATGTTCTCACACGATTATCGAACCTTTTCTCTAAAAACTCATAAGCAGTAAATACTTTCAACTTATGAAACAAAGGAACGAATGTGATACATAAAACAACCATTGCAATAGGCAATCCAAAATAGTATTGCACGAATCGCATTCCATCGGTGAATGCTTGTCCTGGTGCTGAGAGAAATGTAATAGCACTTGCCTGTGTTCCCATGATACTCAGCAGCACAAGATACCAGGGCATACTTCTATTACTAAGAAAATAACCATCTAAATTTTTTGAGGTACGACTTTTATATAAGCCATATCCAATGATGGTGAGTAATGTAATTGATAGAATTATCCAATCTAAACTGCTCATATAAAGTAGTTAGTGAATAATACAAAAAATATTACCAAAGCAAATAGAAATATAATAGTAAAAACATACCATTGATTCCAGCTTTTGAATAGTGGGATGTTGTTTTTATTTTCCATTGTTCTTGCTACTTAATAAACTGCCTCCAAATAATCCTAAAATAAGACCCATTATTAAACCAATCTTCACCATTTTAATTCTTTCACCAATAAAAAGACCAACCAGAATTAGGGCTACTACTGTTATTAATTTTCGTTGTTGCATTAGTTTTTCTTTTGAGGCAAAGCAATTAAATTAGCCATTAATCGATATGCACCTGCAACACCTGCAGGTATTTGTCTGAACATCGCCAAACTAACATAAGCAATATTTCCTTTACCATATTTTGCAATTGCTAAACTACCATTACTTGGCTTGTCGTTCTTGTCATTCATTGTTAATGGTGTTTCAAAATTGGCATCTAAATTTTCTGCTTGATAAGTGCTTCTTTCTTGAATCCAACCATCAAAATCCTGAGCTGTTATCTTGTTGGGATAATTTAATACAGGATGATTGGATAATGAAAAATTTACAACAGCATCTTCTTCTGTAACTCTTGATTGTGCATTTACAGAAAAGTTGTAAGGACCCACTTGTATTTTTTTTCCATTCACTAAAGGACTTCGTAAATACTGAACAATCAGGTTTCCACCATTATTGATATAATCATTCATTACATTATTCTTTGTAGTTAACCATTCCAAAAGATTGTAAGAACGAATGCCTGTAATAATTGCCTGATATTGTTTGATATTATTTTCTGTAAAATCTTTTTCTGTAAGGATATCAACTTCGTAGCCTAATTGTTGTAACGCTTCTGGTACTTTATCTCCTGCACCAACAATATAACCTATTTTATTGCCAATAATTTTTGCATCCAATTTATGGGTATTGATTTTCGCTTTTGTAAAATAGGTTATGGTTGGAATGTGATCGTATTTTATTTGGTGAAGGCTAAATTGAATGACATTGTTTCTTTCTTTATCTGTGAGACCTGAAACCTCATAAGATTGTTTGGCGTACTTAATTTGATGTGTGAAATCGACAGATTTTTTGTATTCATTCAGTGTTGCAACTTTATCAATATCTTCATATTTATAATTATATCCTCCGTCTATATTTAGTCCAATTCTCGGTCTAACTTCAATATTGTTTTTATTAGCTGTGATTGTAATTTTTGCTGTTGCAGAATTCTCCCTTACCATCTTTTCCTCGTCATCCACTTCAACAGTTGCAATAGGAAACACCTGCAAAGGCTGGTATAGTTCACCTTTCACAGGATCAACATATTTATATTGAATAGATTTTGGGATAATAAAATTTTGTCCTTCAATATTCACAGTAAAGTTTAGTTCGTAAGCAGGCTTGCTGTCTGCATTGCCAATCAATATTTGATTCTTCACCACAAACATTCCTTTTTCTTGTGGCTCTTGCAGCCAGTAGGGTTGCGTTAAAGGCTTATCCTGTGGCACATAAAAACTTTCACTGAAACTTATATTTTCATTTGGTGATAATGTTTTAGAAAATACAGAATCCATCCCTTCCATATCAATCTTTTTCAAAGAAGCATTCACACCTTTTCTATTATTGATAAAAAATATTGCTTTTAATGAATCGCCTTGCACCACATATTCCTGGCTTGTAGTAGATTCTATGAATAATCCACTGCAGGCTTCAATGATGTTTTGCACTTCTAGTAATTTTTTATCACGCCAGTTAGATGGTTGCATTGCCTGAATTCCTCTATACAATTGCACCAAACTTGGAATACTTGCTTCAGGTTTTTCGAAGTTATATCTCGAAATAATCAAATCAATAACGCCCTCGATTTTGCTGCCATTAGGAAATTTTTTCCAAGAAATGTCAATGCCATCTAATAAATCTATTTTAGCTGTATCCCCTGCTGTGTGTGAGAAATATTCAATCAGTTGTCCTCTGCGTCTTGGTCTTCCTTCACCCTGGCTTTTGTGCATTGTTCTGGCTTCTGCACCAATTTCGCCATAACTCTTACCCAGCAAAGAACTATATCCACCAATATCTATCTTTAACTGACTATCATTTGTTGTATTGTTACCTCCAAAATTGTAAGTATTCCAAACAATTCTTTTTGCCTGATATGGTTTTACTCCATATTTAAATTGTTCTGGAAATTTTGTAGAGTCAGCAGCAGCAAAAAATGCTTCATTCGCTAAAATTGCACTGGCAGCATGGTGTCCATGACCCGCTCTTGCATCTGGTGGAAACCTTGTTATAATTACATCTGGCTGAAACTTTCTTATCATCCACACTACATCGCTCAGTACTTTAACACTATCCCAAATATGTAAAGTTTCACTACTTGTTTTACTGAAACCAAATTCATAAGCACGAGAAAAATATTGTTCAGCCCCATCAATTTTTCTGGCTGCCAGCAATTCTTGTGTTCTTATTAACCCTAAATCAACGCCCTGTTCGCTGCCAATTAAATTTTGTCCGCCATCGCCGCGAGTTAAACTTAAATAGGCTGTACGGTACATTTTTTCTTTTGTTAAATAAGGAAGCAACGTATTGTTTTCGTCATCGGGATGTGCAGCTATATATAATACACTTCCAAGGACTTTCAATTTTTTTAATTGCAAATAAATATCAGTACTGGTATTAATGATGGGTTGCTGTGATTTTGACAGATTTACCAACATTATTACCAATATCAACATCATTACTTTTCTAATCATATTTATTTTTTTATCATCAATGAAATAGATACCCCAAAAGGAAAACGAATAGCTTTTAACAGACTTCTTTCCAACAAAAATATTATGTGGAATATTTTATTTAGCAGTCCTGTGTTAAATCTGGCAAAATCGCTTTCAGCATTTGCTTTTGATTTAATTTTATTTTTTTGAAAAGGCCACAATAAAATGCGAACAGTGGCTATTGGCATAAAGAAAAAGAAGTTAAAATAAGACTTAAAAACAACCTGCGAATTACTCACTTTAAAAAGGCTTCTAAACTGATTGATTTTATATCTTCTACAGTGATGATTAATTACATCGTGCTCGCTCCACAATAGCATAAATGCAGGAACTGTGCAAAATACAAAGCCATCTTTAGCACAAACTCTTAGCATTTCACTAGCAGCTTTGGCATCATCTTCCACATGTTCTATCACATCAAAAGCACATACCAAATCAAAACTATTGTCAGCAAATTGCAATTCAGTAATAGAGCCTTGTTGCGTAGGGATATTTAACTCCTTATTCAAGAACTCGCAGCAATCTTCATCATATTCTATAGACGTTACTTTTCCAAACTGGCTCAGCATCACTGTGCCTGCACCTGTAGCTGTGCCAATATTAAGTATACGAAGTGGTTTGGTAGTATTTACTTTTCTTTCAATGATATTTTTCAGAATAGCTTCCCTTGCTGTAAACCACCAATGTTCTCTTTCTAAACGATAGTAATCTTTATAATACTGTTTATCCATTTATTTGATATTGCACCAAAGAAAACAAATATTTAATAAATACATAAAAGAAAGCATTTAAATATTATTACTGGTATGATGAAAACGTTTCAATTATAGCCTAAATCAATTTTATTACAGCATAAAGGTGTTGGGATTGCTCTGATAGTATGCTAGAACTATCTCCTGAAAACTAAAACCACATGACTACATGCAGTTTGAATCCTTAACTATTGTATCAATTGTTTTTTTGCAATGCAAAATCTCCTTACTTTTATTCAACTAATTTATGCAGACAGATATAACCAATAGTAACTTTCAGGCCGCCACAGATTTTATTAACTACACGAATCGTTCGGTATTTTTAACTGGTAAAGCCGGCACAGGTAAAACCACTTTTCTTAAACATATTCGTGCTTATAGCGAAAAACAAATTGCTGTTGTGGCACCCACAGGTGTTGCAGCTATAAATGCTGGTGGTGTTACCATACATTCTTTTTTTCAATTGCCTTTTACACCATACATACCTGGTAAGTTAGAGTGGGGCAACAACAATGAAAAGGTTGCAGACAAGCATCAGTTGCTTGGTAAAGTAAAACTTAACAAAGAACGCATTGGTATTATTCAAAAGCTGGAACTATTGATTATAGATGAAATCAGTATGGTTCGTTGCGATGTGTTAGATGCTATTGACCAAGTATTAAGACATTATAGAAACCAGCACTACAAACCCTTTGGAGGTTTGCAGGTATTGTTTATTGGCGATATGTTTCAGTTGCCACCTGTAGTTCCCAATGAAGAGTGGCAAATGCTTACACAGTTTTATAGCAGCCCGTATTTTTTTGATAGCAAAGTGATACAGGAGTTAGAACCAGCTTGTATTGAGTTGAATAAAATCTATCGTCAGGATGATGAAGCCTTTATAGATTTATTAAATAAAGTAAGAAATAACACATTAGATGAAGATGCATATGATTTATTGCAAAAGCACTATAATCCTGAGTTTCAGCCTAGAAAAGATGAGGGTTACATTACCCTAACAACACATAATGCCCGGGCAGATGCCATTAATGCTGAGGCTTTGGCATCGCTTCCTGCAGCATCTTATTTTTTTAAGGCCGAAGTAGAAAATGATTTTCCCGAAAAAATGTTTCCTATTGATGAAGTGCTGGAATTAAAACTGGGAAGTCAGGTGATGTTTACCAAAAATGATTTAGACAAAAGCAAGAGATATTTTAATGGAAAGATAGGAACCATTATAGAGATGAATAATGACGCTATAGTGGTAAAGTGCAAGGATGATGCAGAATCTATTAAGGTTGAAAAGTATAAATGGGAGAACATTCGCTACACTTTAAACCCTCAAAAACAACAAGTGGAAGAAGAAGTGATAGGAACTTTTACGCAGTATCCATTAAGACTGGCCTGGGCAATAACCATTCATAAAAGTCAGGGTTTAACTTTCGATAAAGCTATTATAGATGCAGGCAAAGCCTTTGCTCCAGGGCAGGTGTATGTTGCCTTAAGCCGTTGCAGAACTTTGGATGGAATTGTTTTGGTGAGTAAGGTTGGCAGCAATAGTTTGTTTAATGATGAACACATTAAAAATTTCAGCAAAAATTATAAAAGTAATCATCTTGGCGAGAGTTTAGAATTTGAAAAGCATTTGCACCAGAATGATATTTTACAAAGTCTTTTTAACTATGATGACGAGTTGAAGGGGTTCGATAAATTGTATCAATTGATTCGTCAGCATAAAACATCTTTCAACACTGCAACTTTTGAGTTTGCAGGTGCTATAAAAGATGGCATTATTAAATTAAGCAGATTTGGATTATCGTTTAATAAAGAGCTAACAACATTAAATGACAATAAAATTCTTCCCGAAAATAATGATGTTTTACAAGAAAGATTTAAGAAAGCAGCAACCTATTTTAGTAAAGAGTTGAAGGTTTTAGTAGATATGATAAATACTTCTCCTGCTATCACAGACAATAAAGACAATGCAAAAAATTATGGAGAGTTATTAAAGCAAATATTTGTATTACTTGCAACAAAGCAGGCTGTTTTATCGGCACTTGAAAATGGTTTTCAGTTTGAAACTTACCAAAAAGCAAAGAAGCAATTTGCAATGCCTTTGTTTATGGTAAATGCCTATGCTGGAAGAAGCACTGGTGGCTACAAACACAATTCACATCCCGATTTATATGATGCTTTAAAAGATTTAAGAGATGAAATCTGTGCCGAAAGTGGCGATCCGATTTATATGATTGCCAATTCTAAAAGTTTGGAAGAAATGGCAACCTATCTTCCACAATCAAAAAAAGAATTGATGCTAATAAGTGGGTTTGGCAAAGCCAAAGTAGAAGGATTTGGAATGCAGTTTTTAAATATTATCGTTAACTATTGTCAGCAGCATAATTTAAGTTCGCTCATTCACACAAAAGACACCGTTAGGGAAGAAAAACCTAAAACGGAGAAGCCAAAAATTGATAAGCCAGACACAAAGGATGAATCATACAAATTATATCTTCAGGGAAAATCTGTTGAAGTAATTGCTAAACAGAGAGCATTAACTACTCAAACCATTGAAGGGCATCTAGCCAAATACATTACTAATGGAAGTATTGCTATTACTGAATTTATTCCTGTAAAAAAAGCTTCAATCATTGTTAAAGCACTAGAAGGTTTCGAAAAAGGGGCTTCAATTATTCCTATAAAAGAACTGCTTGGCAATGATTATAGTTTTGGAGAAATAAGAATGGTTTTGGCTCATTTAGATTTTATAAATGGTAAAGCAATAGAAAGTTAATAGCCTAATATTGCAGCATATTTTCAACAATGATTCAATACAATAAATTTATTTTAGATAAC
>CANGOT010000006.1 GCA_947455425.1 Chitinophagaceae bacterium
AAAACAAATACCCGCTAATACCATGCAAAATAAAATGCCATAATACCCCACCCAATGTGTTCTAGCACTCCAGGTTTCGGGTTTATTAAGCAACAATTTATGGTCGAATTTTTTTAAGAAGTTGGGGGCAAATGGGCGATTCCAATTCATATTAAAAATATCTTTTTGTAGAATGAGTAATATCTCTAAAATAATTTAAAGAAATGTTATTTGTTACAAGTTTAGCAATGATATTGTTGGCAGTTAGTGTTGCTGAAGTTATGGTATAATTTCCTCCATTAAACTGAATTTGCACTTCATCTTCACCCAACACTTTTGCTAATTCCTCTCGTGTGGCGGATGTTTCAATTTCAATAGCAAAGCCAGTTTTGGTAATAGTTGTGGCTTCTCCAGTTTTAAATAAACAATTACCATTTTTAATAAACAAAACAGTATCCGCAACCTTTTCTACTTCGTGTAATTGCTGAGAACTTAAAATAACTCCCATTGGATGATAAGCAGATTTGGCAATATATCTAAGGTCGGTAAGAATGGTTTGTTGTGCGTTAATATCGAGGTTGGCGAGAGGTTCATCCAAAATTAAAAGGTTGGGTTTTTGCAATAAAATTCTTGCAATTTCAAAACGAGTTCTATAACCACTACTTATTTGATTCCAGTTAAGATGTGCGTAATCACTAAGGTTCAGGCGTTCTAACATATAATCAACCATTAGTTCATTTTGCTTCCCTGTTACTCCGCTTAAAGACGCTGAGAAATGCAAGTTGTCTTTCAATAGTCCATACCATTTTGGAATACGCTGAGGAATAAAAGCAATGCTATGTTTAATTGTGTAATAATCCGGATTGCTTAATAAACTATAATCTATCGTTCCACCATCAATTGATAATTGACCTGCAAGGCATCGCAAGAAAGTTGTTTTGCCATTTCCATTTTCTCCAACAACACCTATTACATTAGTAGTTTGAATAGCTATGCTAATAGGCTTTAAACTAAAATTACCTTTGGTATAAGTTTTACTTATAGCATCTACATTGATCAATGTTTCTGGATTATTAATACTATGATTATTATATTTATTTAATGCAACCAGTAATCTATAAGCTTCTTGATGAAATGTTTCATCTACTATAGTTGCTTTTTTTAGGTGATGATGAAAATGCTTGCTCCAAAGAATGGCTTGATGTAAAAGCTGTGCATCATCTACGTCCAAACAAATGTCTAACATTCGTCTAACTGCCAAAGAGTAATCTTCGTGTTCAATGAACGATTTAATTTCTTGAATTCTATTTTGCATAAAATAATTGAGAATTAAAAGTAGTGGAAATGAGAATAGATATAATAACTTTATCTTTTTAATAAATACAACATCAATCTTTAATTTGTTAAATGATCTCTGCCATCATCTCAAAAAATAAATTGCAACAAATTACCCAAATCCTTGCTTTGTTTTGGTTGATTGCTAAGTTTCTTTCCTGTAAGCTTTGGTTAATCAATAGAAGTTTCCCAGTAGTACCAGTATTTGATTTTTTAGACGCAGTACCTAATTATGTTCACGTTGGTTTGTTAGTAATTTCTGTTGTTTGTCTTTTATGGTGCTTTATAAAACCGGCTAAAAGCAAAGTTTTTTTATTATTAATAATTGTAGAAATTGCCAGTTGTTTACTCGATCAAAATCGTTGGCAACCTTGGGAGTATCAATATTTATGGATGTTTTTTGTATTATGGTACAACAGAAAAGATGAAAACATAAGCTTGCAGTTATTGCTTGTAATTTTTGTAGCAACCTATTTTTATAGTGGTTTGCAAAAAATAAACCCGCACTTTATTACTATTATTTGGAAGCAAGTAGTTCTTGAAAAATTGTTGCACCTCTCAAGCAATATAGTTCAAAATGCAAATATTTTAAGAGTTGGTTATATCATTCCTCTTATAGAAATAAGCTTAGGTTTTGGTGTAATGTTTAAGCGGTCGAGAAAACTTGCTTTAAAAATAATAATAGGAATGCACAGTTTACTGTTAATTATTGTTGGACCATTTGGAGCTAATTTCAATAGTGTTATCTGGCCCTGGAATCTAGCAATGATATGCTTTGCAGTAATTATATACAATGAAAAAATAGATATCAATGTGTTTAAGAATATCAAACTGAATTTTAATATTTTAACTTTAATTGCTTGGCTTATAATGCCTGGTTTTAGTTTCTTTGGCTATTGGGATCACTATTTTTCTTTAAGCCTATATGCAGCACGAAACGAAGTTTGCTATATTAAAATAAATAACCCACCCAACAATTTTGAACTGGCAAAGTATTATAGAAAAAGAAAGGAAGGAGATACCAGCAATACGCAAACCATTGCAATGCAAACTTGGGCTATGGATGAAATTGGAACACCACCTTGCCCACAAAAAAGAGTATATAAAAAGATAAAACAGCAATGGCAGAAAAAATACCCTAACCTTGAATCAAAATTTATAATGCTGGACAGAAATACTAGAAAGAGAATTGTAGTTGAACTGTAATTTTTCATTTGAGTCTACTTAAAATAGAAAGAGGAGCTATTTCTGTAGCTCCTCTTTCATTTATTGATAATTGTATTGTTAGAGTTTATTCAACTTACTATTCTTTTTGCCATAAACAAAATAAACAACTAAGCCAATTGCCATCCAACCAAAAGCGGCTTTTAATGTATCGCCATCTAACCCCAAAATCATAGCAGTGCAAATAATCGCACCCAAACTACAAACTACTGGATATATTGGAGCTTTAAATGGACGTTCCATATTTGGAGATTTTACTCTCAATATCCAAATACCCACACATACCAAAACAAATGCAAACAAAGTTCCGAAGCTAGTTAAATCTCCGGCAACATGACCAGGAACAAATGCAGCAAAGCCTCCTACAAAAACAAACAATATCCAGTTGGCTTTATAAGGAGTTTTAAATTTAGGATGTAAATCTCCAAATGCTTTTGGTATTAATCCATCGTTACTCATACTATAAAACACACGGCTTTGTCCCATAAGCATTACCAATATTACAGAACTAAATCCTGCAAGTATCGCAATAGTTACAGCTTTTGCCAGCCAGCCATAGCCTGTCATATAGGTTGAAATTGCATAAGCAACAGAAGCTTCACGACCTTTTTCTGGATCAACAAAATCTTTCCAATTCGCAACTCCTGTAAGCACATGCCCAAATAAAATGTATAAAACAGTACAAACAGCTAATGAACCCAAAATGCCAATTGGCATATCTCTTTTAGGATTCTTAGCTTCCTGTGCTGCTGTACTCACTGCATCAAAGCCAATAAATGCAAAAAATACAATTGCTGCTCCACCAAGCACACCACCCCAACCATGTTTGTTCCATCCACTATAATCTGCAATTACTTTACCTGCCGCGTCTTTAACAGCAGCAGTTCCTGCTGGAATAAAGTATGGGTCATGATTTTCGGGTTTAATAAACTGCCAGCCGATTGCAATAAATATTAATACAATAGCCACTTTTACAAACACAATAATTGCATTAAAAATAGCCGACTCTTGCGTCCCCTTGATTAATAAAAGAGTAATAAGCAATAATATTACTAAAGCAGGTGCATTAATAATTCCACTATGCATCACACCAAGTGTATCGGTAAAACTTTCAAAAGGAGAATGGCACCATTCATAGGGGACTGCACCTCCGAGCAGTTTATTTAAATATTCGCTCCAAGCAATAGATACGGTTGCTGCACCTAAAGCATATTCCATAATTAAAGCCCAGCCAATTATCCAGGCAACTAACTCGCCCATGGTTACATAGCTATAAGCATAAGCACTACCAGAAATAGGAATCATTGCTGCAAACTCGGCATAACATAAACCTGCAAATGCACAACCTACTGCTGCTAAAATAAAAGATAAAGTTACAGCTGGACCTGCTGCTTGTCCTGCTGCTGCTGCTGTTCTCACAAACAAGCCAGCACCAATAATTGCACCTATGCCCAAGGCTACAAGGTTGCCTGCACCCAAGGTTCGTTTCAATCCTTTTTCATTATCGGCTGCTTGAGCCATGATGCCTTCAAGCGATTTTTTTCTAAATAAACTCATAAACAGTTTGATTAATTTTAAAATTGAGTTGGAAAAATAGGGATTTATTTTAATGCACAAATAAAAGTTTAAATATTAATGAACGGTATCAAAGTTTTTTAGCTCTGAAAAGGTTGATAATTATTATTTGGCTAACCTTTCAGTTTATTTAAACACAGGCTTTTTTAATGTTGTTTTAAAGATAAGGCTAGCCGATTTATATTCTATGGATCTTTTGTACAGCGAGGGATTCTTTTGATGTAGTATATCAATCAAGAATCTATTAAATTTAATAATCTGATTCATTCTAAAACCAATAGATATACTTCACAAAAAATCACTTTATTATTATCATCACAAACTCTATTGTAATTTACTTTTTTAGATCATAACGTAAAACACAACTCATAAAACCTTAACTAAAAACTCCTAAATCTTCTATTAACTTTCAACAATTACATTTGCAGCAATTATTAGCGAATGAACCAACCTAAAAGATATTTAATTACTAGTGCTTTGCCATATGCCAATGGATTAAAACATATTGGTCATCTGGCTGGGGCATATATCCCTGCAGATATATATGCACGTTATCTGCGTCAGCAAAAAAGAGATGTTGTATTTGTATGTGGCAGTGATGAACATGGCACAGCTATTCCTATTCAGGCAATGAAAGAGGGTACTACGGCACAAGCTATTATAGATAAATATCATCCAATTATTGAACAAAATTTTAAAGACCTTGGAATTGAGTTTGACATTTATCATCGCACATCATCTCCGTTACATCACGAAACAGCTCAAGAATTTTTTACTGCTTTAAACAATAAAGGCGATTTAGAAATAAAGGAAACTGAACAGTTTTATGATGAAGCAACAAGTACTTTTTTAGCAGATAGATTTATTAAAGGTACTTGCCCTAATTGTGGCTATGATAATGCTTATGGAGATCAATGCGAAAAGTGTGGTAAAAGTTTAAGCCCGGAAGAGTTAATCAATCCAGTATCTACATTAAGTGGAAATGCTCCTATAAAAAAAGCAACCAAACATTGGTATTTACCTTTAAACCGACACGAAGATTTTTTACTTGAATGGGTGCTGAAAGAGCATAAAGATGACTGGCGTGCCAATGTTGTGGGTCAGGTTAAAAGTTGGATTGATGGTGGATTACAACCACGTGCAGTTACCAGAGATTTAGATTGGGGGGTTAGTCTGCCCAATGAAGCGGGAAAAGTTTTATACGTTTGGTTTGATGCTCCTATTGGCTATATTAGTGCCACAAAGCAATGGGCTTTGAATAATGGTAAAGACTGGAAACCTTATTGGTATAACGAAGACACCAAATTAGTTCATTTTATAGGTAAAGACAATATTGTGTTTCACGCCATAATTTTTCCAGTAATGCTGAAGCTTCATGGAAATATTTTACCAAGCAATGTGCCTAGTAACGAGTTTATGAATCTTGAGGGAGATAAAATGAGTACTAGTAGGGGTTGGAGCATTGAAATGGATGATTATATCAACGATTGGATAAAGCCAGAAAATGGTGGTGGGCAGATGGCAGATGCTTTAAGATATTATTTAACAGCCATTGCTCCTGAAACCAAGGACAGCGAATTCACCTGGAAGGGATTTCACACATCATACAAAAGCGAGTTAAGTGATATTCTTGGAAATTTTGTAAACAGAACATTTGTGTTAATGCACAAACTATGTAACGGAAAAGTGCCTGTTTTTCATAATGATATTATAGATGATGATGACAAGCAATTAATCAACGATATTAAAACTGCAAAACAAAAAGTAGAAGATAATTTAGAGGAATATAAATTTAGAGATGGGCTATTTGAAGTAATTGATTTAGCGAGAAAAGGCAATCAGTATTTACAAAAGAAGGAACCCTGGAAACGCAAGGCAATTGATGGAAAGTATTCAACAGAAGATCAACAGCACATTGATAACTGCATTCATCTTTGTCTGCAATTAACGGCAAATCTTTCTATTCTTATTAATCCGTTTCTTCCCTTTACAGCTAAAAAAATGCTGTATATGATGAAGGTTGTTGAGAGAATGCTTGATTGGGAAAATGCTGGTTCTGTAACGTTATTAAAAGTTGGATACAGCCTGCGTGCTCCTGAACTATTATTCAGAAAGATTGAAGATGCAGAGATAGAGATACAAATTGAAAAATTAAAAGCGAAAAGTTTAAAGACAAAAGAGAATAAAGTGGAAGAAACAACACAGCATACAGAACATCAAATACCTGTGATTAAGCCAGAGATTGTTTTTGATGATTTTGCTAAAATTGACTTGCGAGTAGGTACGATTCTAAGTGCCGAGAAGGTGGAAAAGGCAGATAAGTTATTGAAATTGGAAGTTGATTTAGGCTTTGAGAAAAGAACCATCGTAAGCGGTATTGCAATGCACTTTAAATCAGAAGAAATTATTGGCAAACAAGTTACAGTTGTTTGTAATCTTGCTCCAAGAAAGATGAGAGGAATAGAAAGCAATGGAATGATTTTAATGGCAGAAGATAAAGCAGGTAAGTTGCATTTTGTAAACCCTGATCATAAAATTGATGAAGGAAGCGGTGTGAGTTAGTTTTCTCATCATTCAAAAAATAGTAATGATTGAAATTAAAAATATTAAAAAAACGTTTGGCGATAAAACCATTCTACAAGACATTTCGGCTGTTTTGGAAACGGGTAAGTGCAATTTAATTATTGGAACAAGTGGTAGTGGTAAAACAGTTTTAACAAAATGTATGGTGGGTTTGTTTCAGCCAGATTTTGGTGAAATTTTGTATGACGGAGAAGATATGTTGCTGATGGACAAAGCCACTAGAAAATCTCTTCGTCAGCAAATTGGAATGTTATTTCAGGGCTCTGCATTATTTGATAGCATGACTGTTGAAGACAATATCAAGTTTCCTCTGGATATGTTTACCGATTGGACTCATGCAAAAAAAATGGAGCGGGTTAATGAAGTGTTGGTGCGTGTAAATTTAAAAGATACTAATAAAAAATATCCTGCAGAAATTAGTGGGGGAATGAAGAAAAGAGTAGGTATTGCAAGAGCTATTGTATTAAATCCTAAGTATCTTTTTTGTGATGAACCTAATAGTGGACTTGACCCACAAACATCTTTATTGATTGATAAACTAATTCAAGAAATTACACTTGAGTATAATATAACCACCATTGTTATTACACACGATATGAATAGTGTAATGGAGATTGGTGATAATATTGTTTATCTTCACCAGGGTAAAAAACAATGGGAAGGGAGTAATAAAGAAATTATTTTTAGCAAAGACGAACTGCTTAATAAATTTATTTTTGCATCTGAGTTTTTGCAAGATGCCAAGCAGCTAAGAATGATGGAAGCACAAGGAAAAAATATTAACTAATAATTATTTTATTATGAAAAAAGCATTTCTCTTCATTGGACTAATATTACCAATCTTATCTTATTTGCAACCTTCAAAAGATACAGCAGCACCTTACTTTAAGAGTAATGGCTACCCAGATATCAGGCTATTATTAACAGATAGTGCTACCATTTATACCAAAGACAACTTACCACAAAACAAAACAGTAGTAATTATTTTCTTTTCTCCAGACTGCGAACATTGTCAACACACGGCAAAAGAAATGATAAAAAAAATGGATAGTTTATCCAATATTTTAATGGTATGGAATGGCCCTAGTTATCTTCCATTAGAACAAGTAAAAACTTTTTACAAACACTATCATCTATCTAAATACAACAATATTATAATGGGTAAAGAAATGAGTTATTATATGCCCTTGCATTATCGCATAGAAATAACGCCATATGCTGCTGTTTATAAAAATGGAAAGCTATTTACCGAGTTTAGAACAGGGGTAGAACTTGCAGATCTAATTGCAATTGCTAATAACACGTATACAATTCCAGCCTCTAAGAATTAGAAAAATAGAGAAAATAAAAATTTTTTTGCCAAAGAATTTCTGTTAATGATGAGTGTTCATTCAATGTTAGAATAGTTTTTTTTTTGAAATTTTTAATTGCAACATTCCTTGGAAGTTTTCATTTTTTAGATTTTGAGGG
Source organism: Chitinophagaceae bacterium (assembly GCA_947455425.1). Lineage (GTDB taxonomy): Bacteria > Bacteroidota > Bacteroidia > Chitinophagales > Chitinophagaceae > CAIVPM01. The sequence continues at coordinate 8,167 of CANGOT010000006.1, forward strand.
TAACATTCCTCGGAAGTTTTGGCATTTTCATTTTCAGAAAGCCCAACATTCCGAGGAATTTTTCATTTTCTGGGTTTTGAGGGTAACATTCCTTGGAAGTTTTGGCATTTTCATTTTCAGAAAGCCCAACATTCCGAGGAATTTTTCATTTTTTGGATTTTGAGGGTAACATTCCTAGGAAGTTTGTCATTTTCATTTTCAGAAAGCCTAACATTCTATGTCTTCAATAATCAAAAATAGACGGTGATTTGAAAATTTTTTTGCCCTAAACAATGTCTATTTTATGTTTAAAAGGATTGATTGGTACTTCGCAATGGAAAGAAATAATAGTTGTTCATTCAATTGTAGAATAGCCCTAAAATGAAAAGAGGTTCATCTTAAGTAAGATGAACCTCTTTTCATTTTAGTAAGCTCTTGCAAACAAAACTCTTTCTTTGCTTGGATTTCCTGTTAAAATACATTTACCATCTTCTTGTAAATTATTCAAAGGAATGCATCTGATTGTTGCTTTGGTAAGTTCTTTAATTTTTTCTTCAGTTTCAGGTGTACCATCCCAATGTGCAGAAACAAAACCTGTTTTATTGTCAAGAATATCTATAAAATCTTCCCAAGAGTTGGCTTCTGTGATATGTTCATCGCGATATTGTTTTGCTTTATTAAACATATTCATTTGAATCTCTTCCAACAATTCTTTTACATAAAAGCTAATTCCATCAAGTGTTACAGACGACTTTGTTTTGGTATCTCTTCTTGCAACTTCAATAACATTATTCGTTAAATCTCTTACGCCAATAGCCAAACGTACAGGAACACCTTGTAACTCATATTGAGCAAATTTCCATCCTGGTCTTGCAGTATCACTATCATCATATTTAACACGAATACCCAAATCTTTAAGTTCTTGGATAATATGTGAAATTCGATTATCAATCGTTCCTTTTTCAACATCTCCCTTAAAAATAGGCACAATTACCACTTGTAAAGGAGCAATTTTTGGAGGAAGTATTAAGCCATCATCGTCGCTGTGAGCCATTACTAATCCACCGATTAGTCTTGTACTTACACCCCAACTAGTTGCCCAAACATATTCTAATTTATTTTCTTTATCACTAAACTTAACATCGAAAGCTTTTGCAAAATTTTGACCTAAGAAATGAGAAGTGCCAGCCTGTAATGCCTTGCCATCTTGCATCAAGGCCTCAATGCAATAAGTATCTTCAGCTCCAGCAAAACGTTCGTTGGCAGTTTTTACACCTTTAATTACTGGCATTGCCATCCAATTTTCAGCAAAGTCAGCATACACTTCCAACATTTTTTTTGTTTCAATAATCGCCTCTTCTTTTGTTGCATGTGCAGTGTGCCCTTCTTGCCACAAAAACTCAGCAGTACGCAAAAACAAACGGGTTCTCATTTCCCAACGTACCACATTTGCCCATTGATTTATTAGCAATGGTAAATCACGATACGATTGAATCCAGCCTTTATAAGTGTTCCAAATAATAGCCTCACTTGTGGGGCGAACAATTAATTCTTCTTCTAATTTAGCTTCTGGATCAACCATTAATTTGCCAGGTTTACTTGGGTCGTTTTTCAGCCGATAGTGTGTAACAATCGCACATTCTTTTGCAAAACCTTCTGCATTTTTTTCTTCGGCTTCAAATAAACTTTTAGGCACAAATAAAGGAAAGTAGGCATTTACGTGTCCGGTATCCTTAAACATTTTATCCAACACATCTCTCATATTTTCCCAGAGTGCATATCCATAAGGTTTAATAACCATACAGCCTCTAACGGCTGTATAGTCTGCCAACTGACCTTTTAATATAAGGTCGTTATACCACTGACTATAATCTGTTGATCTTGGTGTTAACTCTTTCGCCATTTATATTTTATTTTTACTTTTATTTTTCTCGCAAAGAAAATTTGGTACGATTTTTATTTTACTTTGTAATCCTTGCAGAATGGCAGCAAATGTAGGGCAAGTTCAATTTCATCATTTTTAAAAGATTGTTATATGAAATACAAATTTTTACTTTTAGTTCCAATTATTGTTTTTGCATTGTCATCTTGCTCATCAAGATTTAAAACTACTCAAACACCCGATGATTTATATTACTCACCAGAAGCCGAAACTTTGGTAGAATATACAGTTGCAACACCAGCACCTTCAACAAATAACTACTATTACGATAATTATTATTTGCACCATAAAGTTCGTAACCATATTCGTTGGCAAGTAATTGATGATTATGGTTATTGGCATGATACGCGTTATAATCATTGCCCAAGTAATTGGAATAGTTATAATTCATATAATGGCTGGGGCAACTATAACGATGGATTTTATAGCTCATATAATGGTTACAATAATTATTATTATGGATGGAATAATTACTATAATGGTTGGGGCGGTTACAATAATTGGTATGGCAGCTATTTTAATCCTTATGGTGGTTATGGATATTATGGCTGGAATAATCCTCATCAAATCTTTGTTGCAAATCATTATCCTACTTCTATTAAAACATTACCGAGTTCAAGTACAATATCCTACCAAAACCAACATTACAATAATTCCAATTACACATATAATCAGCAAACAGGAACTTATCAAGGTACTAATATAGCTAACGATAAAAAAGTAAGTCACATCAGAAGCAACTCATCAGGTAATACCTGGAGTACTCCTGTTAGAACCTTTGATAATAGCTCCTCTCCCAGCAAAAATGCAGGTGGAAATAGTGGAGGATTTAATAGTAAAGGAAGCAGCACAAGTAAACCCCGAGGATAATCTTATTTATAATCTTTGTTACAATTATATAAGTCGGCAGTAATCTCTGCGGACTGATAAACTATTTTTTATGAAACAGTATTTACTTCTTACAACTTTATTTTTAAGTTCTTTAGCATTCGCACAAACACCAGAAGAAGGATTAAGAACAGCCTGGTTTACGCAAAATGGAACTGCACGAAATATGGCTATTGGCGGTGCAATGGGTAGTTTGGGTGGGGATATAACATCAAATCACATAAATCCTGCTGGCATTGGATTATTTAAAACATCAGAACTTGTTTTTAGCTTAGGAGCATTAAAAAATAATAACGAATTTAATTATCGAGGAACTGCTAATAGCAATGATAAAGGCATTATGAAATATGGGGCAATGGGTATTATTATAGGTATGACAAATCCTTATAAAAATGAAGCTGTTAAAAGCTCGGCATTTTCACTTTCTGTAAATCAGTTAGCGAGTTATAATAATAGAATTAGCTATAAAGGATTTAACAATTACAGCAGTTTTAGTGAACAATATTTAGAGGAGTTAAAATACGATAATGCGGATACTAATGCAGCATTAAGCAATTATATTTTTGGATCTACATTGGGTTTCAGAACTTATTTAATTGATACAGTAAACGATGCTACTGGAAAATTTAATGGCTATAAAAGCCTTGTGCCAATATCTACAGGCATCAACCAAGATTATAATGCTTTAACAAAAGGGGGCTATCATGAAATTGCATTAGGCTTTGCAACTAACGTAAGAAACCAATGGTATTTTGGTGGAAGTTTAACTATTCCTTTAGTTAGCTATCAACGAGAACTAGATTATACAGAGTCTGATGCAACGAATAATCCTAATAATGACTTTGCCTATTTTAATTACAAAGAATCTCTAAAATCATTCGGGGTTGGTATTGGGTTAAAACTAGGTGCCATTTATAGAACGAATACTTCCTGGCGTTTAGGCTTTGCTATTCATACTCCACAGTTTATTAGTTTTAAAGACAAGATTAGATCATCTATGATTACTAATACAGAAAATTTTAAAGGTGTAAGAACTGAAAGTAGCGATGCCCTCAATGATTTTAATGCCGGAGAAAGAAAATACACAGTTACAACTCCATATCGGGTAATTGCAAGTGCCAGTTATGTTTTTAATGAAACTGAAAACACACAGAAACAAAGAGGTTTTTTAAGTGCCGATATTGAATTTGTAAATTATAGAGGTGCCAGATTTTCAAGAACAGATGAAAATGGAGATGCAATTACCGGTTATTACAAAAAACTTAATAATACAGTAAAGGACATATATAAAGGAAATGTAAATTTTAAAATTGGTGGAGAGTTGAAGTTTAATCCAGTTGCAATAAGACTGGGAGCTGCCTATTATGGAAGTCCTTATAACGATGATAATATTAATGCTAGCAGAATGGTGGTAAGTGGCGGTGTTGGTTATAGAAACAAAGGACTATTTATTGATTTAACTATTTCGCAAACAGTTATTAATGATGCACAATTTCCTTACAGACTAAGTCCAGAGTTTAAGGCGAATACCTACGCTACACAAACTGGCGATGTAAGAAATGTAATGCTAACCGTTGGATTTAAGTTATAATTGATCAAATACTTCTTTGGCAAAATCTGCTAGACTTGGGTCTCTTGCCCCCATTAATAAAAGCACTGCGTTTTCTTGTAAATGTGGTTGTATTGATTTTACTAAACTGTTTCTATCTTCAATAAAAAAAGCATTACAGCCTTTTGCGTGTAAATCTTTTATCAAATCATTAGCACTAATATCTTTTACTGCCGTTCCTCCGGCATAAAAAATTTCACTCATCCAAATTTCATCTTGTGGACGAAGTGCATTTGCAATTTCTTCTACAAAATCATTCCGTAAAAATCTTGTTGGACCATAACCATGTGGCTGAAACCAGGCAATTACTTTATTAGTTAATGGCTGTACACCTTTTATGGCAGCTGCACATTTAGCTGGATTATGAGCGTAGTCATCAATAACTAATACATCATTTTTTTTACCTAAAATTTGATTACGCCTGTAAATACCTTTATACTTTTTTAAAGCTGTTGCACAAGTTTGTAACTTAACACCACATTGACTTGCAACACACACAGCAGCTAAAGCGTTCTCCATATTGTGTTTGCCAATTGCTTTCATTTCAAACAAAACACCTTTGATTTTAAACTGCATATCAAAGCCATTCTGATTGAAATTGGTTGCCATGAATCCGGCTCTTGTATCTGTTGCAGAAAAATCCTGATTGGTATTTTCGGAAAAATGAGCAGCTAATTCGTGAGCTGCATTTACAATGAACTTATTGCTATTTTCTTTAAATATTTGAAAAATATCATTTAGTTCGTTAATCTCTTTATGGTCTTTATCTATGTTTAATAGTAATCCAATTTCTGGATGGTAACTCACAATACTTCCATCGCTTTCATCTGCTTCTATTACCAACCATTCCCCTTTCCCTACAAATGCATTACCAATAAAATTTCTTTCTTGTAATCTTACTAACCCAGCACCACTAATGATACTTGGCTGCAAACCCGCTGTATCTAATATTTCAAATATCATTGCTGAGGTAGTGCTTTTACCACTAGTGCCGCCAACAGCAATTGTTTTTTTTGTATCGCTGATAATTGTTAAAAGTTCGCTACGTTTTATAATAGGAATATTAAGTTGTTTGGCTTTTTGTATTTCAATATTTGAATCTTCTACTGCAGTGGAAATAATAATCAGTTCGGTATTTTCATCAATGCCACTTGCATCTTGAGGAAAGCACTTTACTTTAAACTTCTCCAGCTTTTCTTGTGTATCATTAAATGTATTTGGAGCAAAATATCTATCGCTGCCACTTACTTTTTTACTAATGCCAGCACAGTATTGAGCCAATGCACTCATACCTGTTCCTGCAACGCCAATAAAAAAAAGATTGTTTATGTTTTGAAAGTTCATTTTGTTTTTTTTATTTCACATCGTAATCCACCACAACCCTTTCTGTTATTGGATGTGATTGACAAGTTAGAATAAATCCTTGCTCAATTTCTTCGTGTTCCAAACCCCAGTTAACGTCCATTTCAACTTGCCCTTCTATCAACTTTGCTTTGCAAGTGCAGCAAACACCACCTTTACAAGCATAAGGCAAATCTGCACCATTTTGTAAAGCAGCATCTAAAATAGTTTGTTCTTCATTAAAACCAATTTCTACATCAAAAGTTCTTCCATCACTTATAATAGTAATCTTGCTTTTTGCTTCAGATTTTACTTGCGTTACAAAAGTTCTATTTTTTGTTTTTGCAGATGTAGTAAACAATTCAAAGTGGATTTGTTTTCTGTCAATATTCAAATTTTCAAGAAAATCTTTTGTCGCTAAAATCATTTCTTCCGGGCCACAAATAAAAAATTCATTGACGGTTTTCCAGTGAATCAGTTTTGATAATTGCTGTAATTTGTCAGTATCAATTCTACCGTGACTGATAGGTGCATCAGTTTTTTCTCTACTTAAAATATGTATTAATTGTAATCTTCCAACAAACTTATTTTTAAGTGCCTCAATCTCTTCTTTAAAAATAATTGAACCTGTATTTTTATTGCCATACACCAAAATAAAATTACTTAAAGGCTCTGCCAATAAAGTAGTTTTTATGATAGATAAAATGGGAGTAATGCCACTTCCTGCTGCAATTGCAAGATATTTTTTTGTATTGTTTTTGTTTAATTCAGTGTAGAATTTACCATTTGGTGATGCTACTTCCAAAGTATCTCCAACCTTCAATAAATCATTTGCATGGCTAGAGAATACACCATTATGAACTTTTTTTATAGCTATTCTAAAATCGTCTTCTAAAGGTGATGAACAAAGTGAATAAGAACGCCTTACCTCTTTTTTATCAATTAATGTTTTGAGTGTAATGTATTGACCTTGTTTATGAGTAAACTCTTGTTTTAATTCTGAAGGAATAAAGAAAGAAATTGAAACACAATCATTAGTTTCTTTACGAATATTTTTTATTGTTAATGGGTAAAAATTCATTTATGTAAATGGTAAATAGAAAGTAGTAAATAGGGTTAATACATTATCAAATTATAATATCATTAAATTTTCCTCAACCCATCAATTAAAAAGGTAACCATGTTTTCTTCAAGTTCTTTTCCTATTATTTTTCTAGTACTTCTATGCCAGCTTTCAATACCTCCAATGGCGTGAAGCATAATAAGTACAGCTGTTGCTGCATCTATCTTCTTGATTTCTTTTTTTTTGATACCTTCTTCAATAATTGCTGCAAAACGTTTGCGATAAGTTCTACGCTGATTTTGCATATTACTTAAATATGGATTATCAAGATGCTTCCATTCCCTGTCGCTTACATAGACTTCTTCAAAATAATTAATCATCCCATCAATATGAAAGCGAAGTAAGCTCTCAACTTTTGCAAGTGTAGATAGTTTGCTAGCTTCCACCTCATCCATCTTGTGGGTGTATCGATTGGCTACTCCAAAACAAATAATATTTAGTAATTCATTCTTACTTTTAATATGATTATAAAGGCTAGCAGCCTCAACACCAACAACATCTGCTATCTCACGCATACTTGCAGCTTTAAACCCTTTTTCTTTAAAAAGTGTGGCAGCTTTTTCTATGATAATTTCCTTGCGGGTAAGCTGGTTGTTAGTTGTTTTAATACGTCCCATTTGCCAAAAATATACTAACATCTGTTAGTGTCAAAATAATTTCAAAAAAAAGCCACAGATTTGTAGTGTTTTCTGAAATTCTACAAAATCTGTGACTCTCTGTATCATTAACAAACTAGCTAAATAGCCCGCCTTTTTTTAATGTTTTTTTAGTTTCTCCAATTTTAAACCCGTTGTTGTAAATTTCAATTTTATAATCACCAGGCACAAACTGAGTTCCAGGTTTCCAATCAAAACTTACGGGTAATACTTTTCCTTGTTCGTAGTTGACATCAATTTTTTCTGTGTATTGTGTTTCCACACCTTCTCTAGTTGTGAAAGTTCCATTTGCTATTGAAGTTTTGCCATAGGGGCTTGTAACCACAACATACAAAGCTTTTTTACCAGAAGCTGAAACCCTGTTTTCATCAATCACAAATGATAGTCTAAAGAAGTTAGCACGTTTTGCTGTTTCTGTTTCTTTTTCTTTTGAACCACTTAATTTTATAGCAGTGATATTGATATGAGATGCAGTTAAAGTACTTGCTACATCTACTTTATCTTCTAAATTTTTCTTGTCTGTTGAGAGTTGATTTTTCTCAGTTGTAAGCTGCTCTTTTTCTGTAGTCAACTGTTTTTTATCGGTGGATAATTGCTGATTTTCTGCTTTTAACTTTGTTATTTCAGCAACATAGCTATCAATTTGATTATTAAGTTCTGATAGTTTTTCTTTTGCTTCTTTTAATTCCGACTCACTCGCATTTTTCTTGCTTAAGATTATTTTTATTTCGGCTTTCTTTTTTGCGATCTCACTATTTCTTGCAGCCAATGCACCTTCTAACTTCACGTTTGCTGTTGTAAGCGTATCAATTTTATTAGAAGCTATATCAAACTGTGCTTGTAAAATAGCTTTTGCACTGTCCAAATTTTTATAGTCAATCTCTTTTGTGGCAAGGGCTTGCTGTGTTGTTGTTAAAGTAGTTTGCGTATTACTATCTTGAGTTTTATCGTAAATGATATAGCCAAGTAATAATACAATTACACCTATTAAAACTTTATTAATTGTTTTAGTATTATCCTTTTGTGGAGGAGTGCGATTTGCTGTAGCTGAAGGAACGTATGCCATTTTAATTTAATTTTATTCCGCAAACTTAAAGATATGATTTCAAACTTATTGTTAATAGATATCGAAACTGTACCAATGTTTCAAAAATTTAACGAATTAGATGAAAATTGGCAACAGCTATGGATGGATAAGGTGAATAAATTTTTACCAGAAAGCACCCCAGAAGAAAGCTGGAAAATACGTGGTGGTATTATGGCAGAGTTTGGAAAAATTGTTTGTATTAGTACAGGGTATTTTTATGATGATGAAAATAAAAATAAATGTTTTAAAATAAAAAGTATTAGTGGAGATGATGAAACCCAAGTGCTGCAAGGCTTTATAGCTTTGTGCGATAAATTTTATAAGTTAAATAGAAACTTCATTTTTGGGGGGCATAATATTCGTGAGTTTGATATACCCTATATCTGCCGAAGAATTTTAATTAATAATTTGCCCTTACCCGAGTACTTGTGGCTACACGATAGAAAGCCTTGGGAAACCAAAATGTTTGATACTTTAAGTTGGTGGAAATTTGGCGATAATAAAAACTATACGTCTCTGAACTTACTGGCAAACGCTTTAAACATACCTACAAGCAAAACCGATATTGATGGTAGTATGGTGCAGGATGTTTATTATACGGAAAAAAATCTACCTCGTATTGTCGAGTATTGTCAAAAAGATGTTGTGGTTGTTGCCAACATCATTTTAAAGTTTCAAAATATGCCTTTACTAAAAGAGGAGTATTTAATTATAGTGAAATAAATTTATCCTGCCCAACCTTCTCTATCCAAGCTTCTATATTGAATGGCTTCTGCAAGATGTTCTGGTTTTATGTTTTGGCTAGCAGATAGGTCGGCAATCGTTCGGCTAACCTTTAAAATTCTATCATAGGCACGAGCTGATAGGTTTAATCTTTCCATTGCTTTTTTTAGAAGGGCCTCCCCAATTTTATCAATCACACAAATTTCTCTAAGTTGTTTACTACTCATTTGTGCATTAGCATACATTCCTTCAAAGTCTTTGTAGCGTTGGGTTTGAATGTCTCTTGCTTTAATGACCCTATCTCTTATTTGGTTAGATGTTTCACCAATTTTAACATTACTCAATTCACTAAAAGCAACTGGAGTAACTTCCACGTGTAAATCAATTCTATCCAATAAAGGACCAGATATTTTGTTTAAGTATTTTTGAACAGTGCCAGGTGGGCAAGTGCATTCTTTATCGGGATGATTAAAAAAACCACATGGACAGGGATTCATAGAAGCAATCAACATAAAGTTTGCTGGAAAATCTAGTGCAACTTTTGCACGAGAAATAGTAACTTTTCTTTCTTCCATTGGTTGCCTCATCACTTCTAAAACTGTGCGTTTAAATTCGGGCAATTCATCTAAAAATAAAACCCCATTATGTGCCATAGAAATTTCGCCAGGCTGAGGGATACCGCCACCTCCAACCAATGCAGCATCTGTTAACCTTATAGAACGTGTGGTCAACTTAAACCCTTCTATTTAAGTCTTTAATTAGTTCCTCAATCTTATCTGCATCACTACCAGTGTACCCAACTGCAACAATATTTTGAAATCCTTCTCCAACTATTGTTATGTTACAACCAACAAGAAACCTAGAAATCCTGTATCCTGTAATTCTATTGTTTGGAATTGAATGAGTATATGTTGTTGTATAAAAACTGTCCAAACCTTGATTGGTGATTAATGTAACAGCATCCCTGTCAAATATTAATTTCTGAGGAACAATCAAACTTCCTCCTCTGGTATAATTAGACTTAAATACAATTTGATTTCCACTGAAATTACTTGTTTTTGAATTACTACTCTTCGATGAGCTTAATCCCCAAATACAAACGATTATAAGAACTATCCAAAATATTGTCATAGTTATAAGTTAAGTTATTAAATGCTTTACGAATAAGCTTAGTTACTAAGAATTGTTTAAGAATACCACTCTTAGTTTATGATACTATTATGGCAATAATAACCTTAAGAATTTAATTATCTGTAAAATGAGAATAGATCATTTTTTTAATTTACTTCAAGGATATTATATGTATTCAAGTAACCTTGATGGTTGTATAAATAATTAAAAAATAAGGATAGAAAAGTAGATTGATATTATTCTTCTGGTAATAAATTCTTTGGGCTTACTTCTAATGCAGTTGAAATTAAAGATAGATAGGAAACCGAGAAATTAACCTTACCAAGTTCCACCCTATTGATTTGAGAATAGTCTTTATCGTCACACTTAAATGCTAGTTCCATTTGAGTAAGTCCGTGATCAAGTCTTATTTTACGGATATTTTCTCCTAATTTCTTAAGGAAAACATCATCTCTAAAATATACTTTTTTTGACTGTTTTTTCACACAGCAAATAGATAAAATAAGGAGAATTTGTCATAGGGAGAATTTTCCCTATTTTCGCAAATAATTTTTGTTCAATCAAAGTAATTGAATAACTGTAATAAACATTGTATATGAATTTTTGTCCTCAGTGCGGATCCAAAAACGAAGCTAACTGTAAATTCTGCACTTCTTGCGGTAATAAATTGGTTGAAAAAAACAACGATATAGAAAATACAGTTACAGAACCTATTGCTCAACAAGCAAGGATAGAGGGTAATAGTTCAAACATTATTCCTCCACAGCGATTTACGATTACCGAGTTTGCCCAAAACATACGGAATCAATATCCTAAAGAGTATGATGACCTTTCAGATAGTCAGTTAGTAAATCTTTGGGTAAAAAAATATCCCAATGATCAAGAAAAAATTATTTTTTCAACATTCTCACCATCTGTCGAAAAGAAAACAAATAATCACTGGTATTGGATTGGTGGTATTTTAATCGTCATTGCAGCAATATCTTCTTACGTTTTGTATCAAGATTCTAAATATCCTAAGTCCGAAAATGAATTAACTACAATGCTATGTGATAAATTTTGGAAACCTGTAAAATATGAAGTTAAAGAGATATATTTAAATGGAAAACTAATTGACAAACCAACTGATAATGTTGTAAAAAATTTACAGAAAGCAGTTGATGGAAATGATGCCTCTCAGATATATTCAACCTTACAAAACGATATTGATAAAAGACTTGATAAAAATGATTTTTTTATATATAAAAAATTGAACAATAATTCTTATTGGAAATTTAATTTGTCTTATAATCATAATTTTAATCGAGATCTCCATTCAGAAATAGAATTCAATATAGAAAATGCTAACTCAAAATATTTAATTAAATATATAGGAGGACAGATTGATGAATATTCAACGTATGAAGAAGGTGAACAAGTTCACGATAGTCTTAATTTTTTAAATTATAATGAAGAGATTTTGAGCATTGATAAAGATAATTTAAAGTTGAGTGAAGAAATGATAATAGTTGATAAAAATGGGGAGTTCAAGTTTGTGTTTGTTAAAAGTTGTTTGCCAGTTAATCCAAAACCTGAATTTATTAAATTATATAAGGATTGTCTTGAATTTAGAGAACTTTTAAATAAACTATAAATCCACTTTCTCAAATCAATATTCTGTAATTATACATAATCTAAAAAGATAAAAATATGATAGCAAAATTATTTCCTTATTTGTTAGTGATTTTACCAATTATTGGATTCTTTGTTGACCCATATAAAATAGGTAATACTAGCGGCGATAATACAATTCACAATTTAGGTATTATATTATTTGAGATTCCAGCTTGGGCTAAAATAATTGCAATTATTATAGGAATAGGTTGGATTTACTCGGAAAATAATCAAAAATCATCTGCTATTAACGATAGTAAAAATAAAAAAGATAATGCCGGAATAAGATAAAAAGTTTTAAATATGAAATATTGTCCTGAATGTGGTACCAAAAATGATGGTTTTAAATTTTGTCCAAATTGTGGATATAATTTTGTCGAAACAACTATCAGTGATTTGATAAACAATGATCTACAATCAATTCCCAATAATGAAGCTATTTTACTTAATAGTTTCACAGATAAAATAGAAGAAAATTCAAATGAGATATCAACTAAAGAAATTCAATTGGGAAATAAATTTCTTCAAGCTACGGCTTTTGTGTCTGAAAAACTAATGGAAGGACTTATCGATATGAATGGTAATTGGGTAATCCAACCGATGTTTGATTTTGTTGGTGATTTTGATGAGAAGAATTACTGTAAAGCTAAATTAAATGGTAAATATGGTTTCATTGATCTTCAAGGTAATTGGATTATTCATCCGATGTTTGATGTTCTATATCCCTTTGATGAGAAAGATTACTGTTCAGCTGAATTAGATGAATTCTATGGGAAATTTGGTTTTATCAATCGTAAAGGTGATTGGATTATTCAACCAACATTTGATTTGATTGGTCATTTTGATGAGAAGGATTATTGTAATGCCGGTTTAAATTTTAAATTTGGTTTTATCAATCGTAAAGGTGATTGGATTATTCAACCAACATTTGATTTGATTGGTCATTTTGATGAGAGGGATTACTGTTCAGCTGAAATTAATGGTAAATCGGGTTTCATTAATCGTCAAGGCAATTGGATTATTCAACCAATGTTTGATGTTTTATTTCCCTTTGATGAGAAGAATTACTGTAAAGCTAAATTAAATGGTAAATGGGGTTTTATCAATCGTCAAAGTAATTGGATTATTCAACCAACATTTGATTTGATTGGTCATTTTGATGAGAAAGATTACTGTTCAGCTCAGTTAAATGGTAAATGGGGTTTTATTAATCGTCAAGGTAATTGGATTGTTCAAGCAATATTTGATTTGGTTGATGATTTTGATGAGAGGGATTACTGTTCAGCTCAGTTAAATGGTAAATGGGGTTTTATTAATCGTCAAGGTAATTGGATTATACAACCATATTATATAGGGGTAGGGGAATTTAATGAATATGATACCTGTTGTATAGAACAAGAAACAGAAAATGGTACCAGTGGATATGGATTGATGAATCGTCAAGGGAATGTAATTATCCAACCAATCTTTTGGGAGGAGATTTTTTTTGAACCCAATTCTGATTTTGGAAAAGTAAATCAAGATGGAAAATACGGGTTAATAAACAAATTAGGTCAGTGGTTAATGCAACCAAAATATTGGATTTTGGAAGCAACTAATTACCCTAAAATATTCAAAGCATCAACAAATAATAAATATGGCTTTATTGATCCGAATGGTAGTTGGGTTATAACTCCAAAATTTGATTATATACATAGTGATTTTGAAGGAAATGATATGGCTTGGGATGAGAAAAAACAAGATTGGGTTTATTCTTATAATTCTGCAAATGACGATGACTCACCAATTCCACCAAAAGACAGAGCTAGCATTAGATAAAAGAATAACATTATGAAGTATACAGTATCAGAATTTGCAAAAGAAATTAGAAATTTGTATCCTAGTGATTATGATGATTTATCAAATGATAAACTGGTAGAACTGTGGTTGAAGAAATATCCAAATGATATAGATAAAATAGATTTTGGAAAAGAAAACACAAAAGATAGCAATGGGTTTGGCAATATCTTACTTGGTATCATAGCTGTTGTAGGATTATTTTTTATTATTGGCAAATTCAAATCCTCTAATAGCAATACACAAAATCAATCAAGTAATTACAGTTCAAATAAAAGTAAATCAATTGACAATAATAGCACACAATCAAGCCCTATAAAAAACTCAGACAATAATTCACCTGTAAATAATAAACAATATGGTACTTGTCTTGGAGTGCAAATGACAAAACAAAAAGCTGATTCTTTGTATCAAATGTTTACATCTATAGAAAACACTTGGACTTCAGACGAAATTGATGGGTTGAAATTATTATTATATAACCCAGATCCGGAAAACCTATCAGGTAAATCATGTGGGACATATTACAGTAATTGTAAATGGTGTACAAACAGTATAGAATACGAAAAAAAATATACAAAATTAGATTTCGGGGTTTTAATTATATCAATAGAACTTATTTCAGAAGTGTATGGAGAACTTTCTAAACAATCACAAAAAGAAAAAACCATAGAGGAGATCAAAAAATATTTAAAAGAAAGTAAAGTTAACAAAGGTGTTTCTTGTGACGGTGAACCTCCTAAATTTTGTTCAGAAAAATGTAAATGTGAATATAAAGCGGCACACAATGGTAGAGAATATTAGATATATCATAGGGTTTAGTGATATTTAAGAATAATCAAAAAAAAATTGAATTCAGATTATAGAATACTTGTTAAAAGTTTAATAGAAGATTTGGAACAAACTCTTATATGAAAAAAATAACCGTGGTGTCGTTTGTCTTAATTCTTATAAATTCTTCGTTTGCACAAACGAAGAATAATATTAAAACAAATGATGAAATTTTATTGAATAAATTAAAAGAGAATAACTCTCTATCAGGGTATATAATAGTTGTAGATTCTAAGACAGGTAAAACTATAAAGCAATTAGGGTTCAGTAAATCAATTAATATTTTTTATAAGGACACTTCAATAATCAATAAACCTTTTGAAACTGGTGATTTAATGCTGCCCATTTCATTGACAACTTTAATTTCAAATGATAATTTCAATATTAACGATTCAGTAAAAATTGATAATGGTTCTACAGTTTTAGATAATTATAAAGTATTTGATAAAGAAAATTGGGGTTTATTATCTTTAACTTACAAGGATGTAATATCTTATTCATCCAATGTAGGTATTGCTAAATCTGTTTATAAATTCTACAAAAATTCTCCTGACAGCTTTCTTAAGAGCATTCAACATTTGGTTGGATCAGATAATTTAGTTTATACCAAAAACAATCTTATAAACTGGTCTTACGGTTATAATATTAAACTTACTCCAAAACAATTATTATACTTCTATAACTCAGTTGCTCTAAACAAATTATCTTTTGCACGTAAAATAAATGAATGTTTGATTGATGTGTGTAAGAATGGAACAGGTAAAAAATATCTAAGTAATATTGATATTGCTGGAAAAACAGGAACAATAAAGAATTCAAACAATACATACACATCTGCATTTATTGGATACTATCCTGCCAGTAATCCAAAGTACACAATATTGGTGGTAATTAATAACTCCAAGAACTCACCAAAGTTTTATGGTGGTGAAGTTGCAGGGTCTTTAGTGAAAGATATTATCGGTGAATTGAAAAAAAATAAAATTATTAAATGAAAATAAAATCAAGTAAGGGGTGGATTCCCATTTCAAGTTTAGAAAGCGAATAAAATTAAAAGCAATTAATAATATTGAAACAGATAAAAAACATAACACAAATAAATAAAATGATTAACAAACTATCTATTGTTATTTTAATTACTCTATTATCATTAAATTCATATTCTCAAAAATATAATTTAAAATTAAAAATTAATGGGACAAGTTGTCAGGATTTTGGTTTGGCATTAAAACATCCTGAAGAAATTGAGTCGTTGGAAATAATTTTTAATGCTAAGAATGTTCCTTTTCCGATGGAAACATTTTTATTTAAAAAATTAAAGAAACTTGTTATTGAAGATTTTGATTCAGATAAATTACCAAACGAATTTGGAAGTTTAACTGACTTAGAAGAATTACTTTTGGAGGATAATGATGTTCTTAGAAGTTTGCCAGAATCTTTTGGATTACTTATTAATTTAAAGAAACTTGAATTAGAAAATAATGAATCCTTAGTTGAAATTCCTAATGTAATATATTCATTAAATAAACTTGAAATTTTAACCTATTCAAGTATAGGTTCTTGGGAAATATCTCCTAATATTGGTAACTTAAAATCATTGAAAGAGTTAAATTTGTCATTTGATTTATCGTACAAGCATTTAGTTTATGTTCCAGAAAGTATTTGTAGATTATCCAATCTTTCTTCACTTCGTATTCTTTCATATACTGAAACTGATTTCAGAATGAATATTAATAATATTATAACATCAACTCCTGAAATTAAAAAGTGTATAGAAACCGTAATTAAATTTAATTACGATAAGAGTCTAAGTTCAACTAGTTTAGTAAAAATTAATGTTCAACAAACAGAATTAACACCAATTGACTTTTTTGATAATATTAACAACTATCATAGAGTACCAATATGGAATGGGGATGATTTCTGCACAACAAGTACACGTTTAAAGTCATACTGCATTTTTAAAAATGAATTATATGTTGTTGGTAATATTAGAAAAATTGATAATGTAGATTGTGAGCAAGTAGCAAAATTTGATGGTATAAGTTGGAAACCAGTTGGTGATTTAAAGACTATGAGGCAGATGATGAAACAATGGGGCGGGGTTAACACTATAATCGAATTCAATGGGGAATTATTAATAGGAACTAAACTTGATGGAGTGAAAAAATGGAATGGTACAAATTGGGTAAATTACGGATTAGAAGAAACTGGGGTATCTCATTTTTGTATTTATAAGAACCAATTATATGTAGGTGCATTTTCCATTGCAGGGCTTATGACACGTCTTGTTAAGTTAGTGGGATCAGTTTGGAAATGGGATAAAATGGAATTCACGGATTTGCATGAAATAGGAGACATGGTTGTTTTCAACGATTTAATGTATATGTGGTCAGGAGAGGGGTATTACTCTAAAGGACAACCTTCTTTTATTGAATATGGTGGCAACAACAATAAGATAGTTGAAATTGATTGCCCAAAGGATAGGGTATGGAAAGGAGATTTTAGAAATGGGGAATGTGATACGAAAATATTAAAAACATTGCCTTTTGACAAGGGAATCTATATTGCACATGGAGAACATTCAAATAAAACAGGAGGTGTTTTTTATTGGGACGGTAAATCAAAATCAATAAATGATTTATTCACAGGTGAAAAATCTACTAGTCTAGTTAAATTTAATAACTTTCTTATAGCGAGTACTTTTCAGGATAAAATAGCAGTCATTGAAGATGGTTTAATTCGTAAATGGATTTATTTGCCATTTCCTGATGATAAAGACAGTTACGTATACGACTACCCTATGTTAATTGTGTATAAAAATAAATTGTTATTTACAGTTAGTGACATTAGGCATTGCCGGAAGTTTTAGTTAATTGTGTATAAAAATAAATTGTAATTTTACAGTTAGTAATCATTATCCATAAGGAATTTTATAATGAATATTCTGACAATACTTATATCTCCTCAATTACATTTAGTTCTTACAAATTAATTTTCAATTCTGAAATGACAGAAGGTTCAGTTATTAATAATAAAAATCAAAAAAGGTCATATAATAAAGAAAATGAAACAATTAACTATTTTATTCTGTTGTGCTTTAATTAATTTTGTAGCTAATTCTCAAACAAAAGTACCGTATTTGAAAAAAAATGGAAAATACATATATGTGGATTCTGCCACAATGAAACCCTTAAGTAGTATTGAGTATGATGAAGTTCCCAAAATTTTATTTAAAAATGGAACTGAGTTAGATTTATCGAATGGATTAACGGATCAAAAAGACTATGATAAAAATATTTCTTGGTTTGAAAAAGATGGTTGGTATGGTTATAAAGACAGTAATGGTATTATTTTAATCAAGCCAATCTATACATTTACTTCAAATTTTTCCGATGGGTTAGCTTGGGTAAGAAATGATGAATTTGAAGGAATTATTGACAAGACAGGAAAAGTTGTTATAAAAGGGGTTACTCTAAGATCAGATTTTCACAATGGTCTTGCAGTTGTTGATATTTTAGATGAAAGCGAAAAAAGTATTTATAATGATGAATGTAAAGTTCATACAATTACTTGCGTAATAGACAAAAAAGGAACACGATTACTATACTTATTAGACCCTCCTTGTAATGATGAACAAGGGAATTATGATACTACAAAAATTGATTATACTAAGTTAAAACCAAAAGGTAAATATGTTGTATTCAAAGGTTGTATTTTTGGAGGCAGTGCAGGCAGTTTTTCTTCATATAGTGAAGGTTTAATGGGTGTAAGTTTAAATGATTTTCATGCTCATCAACATGTTGCTTATGTTGATTTAAATGGTAAAATAATAATACCGCCATTTGAAGTTGAAGGGGGAAAACCTCATCCTTTTACAAAAGGCTTTAGTTATTATGAAGTATTTCGTTTAGTAGCTAATAATAAAGATTGGAATTCCCAATTTTTTTATATTGATAAAAAGGGAAGACAATTTTTGGAGAAGTAGAATTTTATACAATAATGTACCTCTAAAAAAAAGAGGTGGAAATTTCCACCTCTTTTTTTATTCTATAACCTAATACTATCATAAACATCATATATTTCTTTCTCCCTTATCCCTAAATATCTTTTTGTTACTGCTGGACTACTATGTGAAAATAAATCCATTAATAATATAACAGCCTCATTTGAATAGTTGTTTAAACGCAATACACGATTACC
>CANGOT010000007.1 GCA_947455425.1 Chitinophagaceae bacterium
ACACAATGCTATGGCGGGTTTCAGGCTATTTGGAAACCAATCACTCAATTCGGGGTTGTTGATATGCCACAAATAATCTTCACCAAACTTAACACCAGTATATTCCTCTACTGTTTTATATGCTTGCTGAATGTAATGTGCTGTAACTTCTATAGATACAGGCTTTTCGGGCAATATCATTCCACCACTCAGCACTTCAAATTCAAAATTGTTTGTGTATTCTTTTGCTATTAAATTAATCACATTACTAAATCCATAGCACCAGCCACAATAAGCATCATAGCAATATATAAATGTTGGTTTCATATTGCAAAAGAAACTCTTTTATACGATAAAAAGAATGGAGAGGCGATAACACCAATAAACTAATTAACGGGTACATCCATTAACGTTTAGTTACAAGCCTTATCAGCACAACAACTGCTGGCAAAGGCTTCTGGCTTGGCTTTAAAGGCAAAGCCCATTCCTAAAATGTAGCCCATGGCATCTTTTAAAGCATCATTACTTTTAAAATGTGGGTCTGTGTTTATATCAGCATGAACTTCCATTTCAATATGGTGTTCAATAAATAAATCACACAGTTCATATGCAATTTCTATGCTTCTGGACACTTCTACCAACATCCTTTCTTTGATGTGATATTTTTGTTTTGTTTTTTCGTTGTGGATGAACATAAAGCCACCATTATGTTCTCGAAGAAAAACAATAACTGTTGCAAACTCGGTATCGCTACCTTTTACCTGACTATCGGTTCCAATACAAACCTTTAGCTTAATTCCTTTGAAAGTTTCTTTGATAATTGTTTCGGCTACAGCATCTTTAATTGGAAGATTGAGAGCCTCGCCATTAAATTTTCGCCAATGCATAATAATAAAGTTTGCTAAATGTAAACTGTATTTAGCAAATTCAAGATTACTTTTTTATTAACAGGGCGTGAACAACACAACAGACATAAAGATTCAGGATTTTTTTTAGACAAGAATCACTTTAGCTTTAAATTGTTTTTCATCATTTAAAATGGCTGCATTAGAAGTATCTGGCAACGAATTTCCTTTTTTATTCTTGTTGTTATTATCGTTTGGAAAGTTTGGTTTGACTTCATCTGATTCTATCGTTGTTGAATCTTTTTCTTCGCTTCGCATTTCTATTAAACCTGCAATAGAATCTTGCTTGGCCTTCTTAGCAGCTTCCATTTTATCAATAGCTTCTTGCATTAATTTCGGAATACATTTTTTGTTTTCCATCTCTTCCATTTTCTTTTTTCTATCTCCATCAGCAATGGTATCATTTAAGTATTTTTCAATTAATAAACTTGCTATGGGGGCAGCCGTTGCAGCTCCAAATCCAGCATTTTCGCACATGACAGCAATTGCTATTTTGGGATTATCGCGAGGTGCAAAAGCTCCAAAAAAGGAGTGATCTTTTTGTTTTTCGCCCCTATCGTAGTTTTCAACTGTTCCAGTTTTGCCACATACAACAATGCCTTTTATTTTTACGCCAGCTCCTGTTCCATAATCCATTACACCTTGCATACCATCGTGTACAATTTCAAAAATGCTATCTGGTACGTTGAATACGTGATGTTTTATTTTAAATGAATCAAGTAAATTATATTCATCACCCCCTTCTATAGAGTCGATTAAATGTGGCGTATAATAAAAACCTTTATTAGCAATGGTTGCCATCACATTTGCAAGTTGCGTAAGTGTTACTCCTACTTCGCCCTGACCAATTGCATTGGAAATAATATTACAAGAGTGCCAATTAGTACTGTGCATTTTTCTATAGAAAGCAGATGTAGGAATATTTCCTCTTTTTTCTGAAGGTAAATCAACACCCAGTTTTTTACCTAAACCAAAAGAATAGGCGTAACGATTAAATTGTTCCAAAGCACTATCTGTTTTTTCATACTTTGTTTGATCGAGTATTTTTTTATATACTGTTGCAAAAAAAGTATTATCACTCACTGCAATGGCGTGTCTAATATCAAAGGTTCCTTTATCTAAACATTTTGGCTTCCCGTTTCCACAACCCCAAAATGCTCCTCCACAGCTTATAGAAAATCTATCATTAATAACACCCTCGGTTAAGCCCACAATACCCACCAATGTTTTAAATGTTGAACCAGGAGAGTAGGTGCTGTGCATAGGGCGATTCATCAATGGTAATCGTGGATCAATTTGCATTTCTCCAAAATGTTTTCTTCTTTCTGAACCAGTTAAAAAATTGGGATCATAAGTAGGAGCACTTATCATACAAAGAATACCGCCAGTTTTCGGATCAATGGCAACAATGCTTCCCACTTTATTAGACATCAACTTTTCACCTAATTTCTGTAATTCTATATCTAAACTGCTATATAAATGTTTTCCTGCAATGGCCATTGTATCGAAAGCTCCATTTTCATAAGAGCCCATATTTCTACTGAGCTTATCTTTTATTAATCGCTGCACACCTCTTTGTCCCATGAGTACTTTTTCGTAACTTAACTCTAGTCCTGATTTTCCTGCATAATCTCCCATTTCGTAGCCAGCATCTTTATGCTTTCGAAGAAAAGAGGTATCTACCTCGGCAATATATCCAAGCACGTTTCCTGCAGCATTGTATGGATAACTTCTAACAGAGCGTTCGGCCAGCATAAATCCCGGAAAGCGGTACATGTTTTCTGAAAGTCTAGCATATTTCTCCTGCGACAACAAAGCCTCAAATGTTCCAGGTTTTACAGCACTGCCCGTTTTGTTAATGATTTTTATAATCCTTTTCTTATAGCTAATAGTATCAATCTCCATCAAATTACAAAACGCCACGGTGTCTAAACCCTTGGTTTCTGATGGTGTAACAATTAAATCATACATAATCACATTCTCTAAAAGACTATGTTTTTTTCTATCGAAGATGATACCTCGATTGGGGTAAATGGTTCTTCGTAAGTTAGCATTTTCGTCTGCCTGATGACGATATTTTGAAGAAACAATCTGAAGATTAACAAGCTGAAGGATAATAAGCACAAACACCGCAACAAAAATGGTTTGAACCACTCTGCTCCGGTTATGATTAAATACAGGCATAAACTATTTACGATTTATTGATTTTAGATTTACGATTTGTAAACTTCTAAGTAAGATATATTGGATACGAAATTATGATTGTTAATGGATATTGAGTAGACTGTGCTAAAAAAGTTTTTATACAAAAAAAAAACCTCTCAAAACTATAAACTAGATGAGAGGTGTTTTCAATACTATTACTTTAAATCAGTCTACTTAATTGTTTGCCAAACAGCCTCGTTCAATTTTACTGGATATTTTTTCTTCAAACTATTCATCCAATTTTGCTCAAGTTCTTGTTGATAATCGTTCATCACTAAGCCTCTGGCCTCTTCAAAACTTCTGGGTTCAACATTATTAAACACCTTAGTAAGGTACATGAAACTGTAAGACTCGTCGCTACCATTTCTTTCTGGCATAGTAATAACTCCTTCTTTTTTATCGAAAGTCGATTTTATTGGCATTTGACTGAATTCGTATCTTCCACT
Source organism: Chitinophagaceae bacterium (assembly GCA_947455425.1). Taxonomy (GTDB): domain Bacteria; phylum Bacteroidota; class Bacteroidia; order Chitinophagales; family Chitinophagaceae; genus CAIVPM01. The sequence continues at coordinate 3,536 of CANGOT010000007.1, forward strand.
GTCAGCAGCAGCTTTAGCTCCTTCTGCTGCTACGATTGCTTTCCAATCACGTGGATTTGCCATTATTTTTTCGTATAAATCTGTGGCTAGTGTTTTACTATTAGCACTAATTGAAATAGCAGCTACACCTGGTTGCCAATTATACTTTGATTTGTTAGCTGTATAACTAGCTTTTAATCCAACAGTATCTTCACCTGCTCTGCTCCAAACGTGTTTATCCATTGCAGCAAAAAGTAAGTTTGCTTCATTGAACTCATTCAGTTGTTGATGCAAGGTTTTGTTATATTCATCAATGTGCATTCTATAATATTCACCAGTGCTTACATCCTCAAACATTGTAATTAATTCAGGATATTCTTTATTACCAGTTTCTGTTCCTCCATAACGCACATTCTTCACATATTGAATAAAGTCGGCAAGTTTTATGTTTTGTTTTTTGAAGGAAAATAATAAAGTAGAATCATTGGCTACTGCAATTAAATCGTCGGTACTTTTTTCCTGAATAGAACTATCTACAAAAGCCCAGGCAGATGCTGCGTTATAAAATGCCTTTCTAAACCCTGTTAAAGTTTTCCAGGTAGAAATCAAATTTTTCTTAGCTATTGCCAGCCTATCGCTATTGTCTAGTTTTGTTTTAAGTAATGCTGCATAATCTGCATTATCAATGCTTTTAGCTACAGGAACAATTTCTACCAGCTTTAAAATATGAACACCATAATCTGTATAAATGGGTGACGAAATATCTCCATTGTTTTTAAGCGAAAATATCTTTTCTTCAAAGCTGCGATTGTATTTTCCCAAACCAACTTCTCCCATATCGCCTTTATTATTAGCTGTAGAATAGTCGTTACTATATTCCTGAGCTAAAGCTCCAAAGTTTTCTCCGCGAGTTACTTTTTTGTAAACAACATTCGCTACAGAATCAACTTTGTTTTTTTCTTCTGCTGTTGCATTGGGTGGATATGATAAAAGTATTTGTGCCATCTTTCTTTTACCAACAGCTGGTCTGTCAGACACATTTTTAAATATATGCCAGCCATAAGCACTATGATATGGAGTTGAAGAACTTGTTGCTTTTAATGCATAAACAATATTCTCTATTTCATATGGCAATGAAAAAACGGTAATGTAGCCAATGCTTCCCTTAGCAGCTTTTATGCTAGAATCGTTACAATATTTATTTAATACCTCATCGAACTTTTTACCAACTTTCAATTCATTGTAAGCTTTATAAATAGCCATTCTTGCTGCAAAAGAATCATTGCCATCTGCAATAAATATTTGTGAAACATCTATATCCTTCTGACTTCTGTCGAATGCTTCTTTTAAAAGGGTTTTTGCATTGGCTTCTTCGTTGATAACATTTTCGGCAATTTGCTTTTTAAAGTTATCACTTTCGGTTTTAAAAGATGCTTTTTGGTTTAATGTATCATCATAAGCACTTTGCACTTTCAGCTTAAAGTTGATGTATAAGTTTTTATACTCTTCCAAAGCCTTTTTTCTATCAACATTAGGATTGGGGTTTTTATTAAATGCAGCTAAAAACTCTTGTTTGGTCACTACTTTATTTCCATAAGTAAAAAGAGTTTGAGCTTTTGTTGCAGAGGCTGCAAATACAAGCATCGAGAAAAATATCTTCTTCATTGTGTTAGTTTGTTGTATAGTTATCTATTTGGTCATTTTTATTTTCTTACTAATTAAATCATCGATTTGATGTATAGTAAGATTCTTTCCAGTAATTCGTTTATCTGCATCTAACAAGTAGAAAATCGGCGTTTTGTTTAAGTCGTAGCCTTGTCTAAAATTTGGCACCCCAGCTTTTTCGGTAGCTTCTTTAGCCGCTTTGGTTTCGTAGGTATAAAACCAATCTTTAGGAAGATTTTTCTCTTGAATGAACTTTTTTAATTCTGGTAATAAATCATCCTTAGAAATAGTACTATAAACCTTAATGCCTAAGTCTTTCCATTTTGCTCTGTAAATAGAATCTAACACAGGAATCTCTTGTCTGCAATGTCCACAAGTAGGATCCCAATAGGCAAAAATTGTAAACTTGGCTTTAATGCTATACAAAGAAATTACTTTACCTGTTGTATCGGTTAAGTCTAGTGGTGGAGCAACACTACCAAGTTGGTTAAGCATCATACTATACCCTCTATCAATAATGGTTTTCTTAGATTTCGAGTCGAGTAAAGTAGTATCGCCGTGCAAATAATAATCAGTAAAAAGGTGAACAAAAACTTTGTCTTGTCCCATAAACTCTGGATTCAAATATTTATTGGTAAACTTGGTTAAAAGATAGGCATACATTTCTTTTGAATCTCTTGCAGAAAGCAACATGAATTTAATTTCTGGAATAATACTATCTGCTTCTGGAGATACATAGTATTTTAAATATTCATCAATCTTTGGTTCAAAGAATGGTGTGCGAAGTAAACGCTCATCAGCAAAAACAACATCATCCCAATAATGATCTTTAACAAAATGGTAAGGATAACTTGAGTCGGCTTTCTTTGTAATTGGATCTACAGGAATTTCTGGTGCTTCTGGTCTTCTCATAGCTGCCAGTAAAGCACTCATTAAGGTATTTGGACTGTTGTTAATAATATCATCTCTTACTTTGGTTAAGTCATCATTTTTTGCCTTCATCTCCTTTCTTATTTTAGAAGAATCTTCGGCTGTTTTAGCATCTTTTAAAGTGCCACTTAAATTGTTAATTACAGTTCCTATTTCTGAAGTTTTTTTAGAATACACTTTAAACAAATCATTATCTGCCGAACCTGTAATTTCAAACTTGTCTTTTTGTGTGGTATCTCCAACAATATTAAAGTTTTGTTGATCGCCAACCAACACCTCAAACTGAATGCTGTAGGCTTGAGAAACAACAAAATAAATTCCACCGATTAGCTTTTTTGCACCCTTAAAATGCCCTTTGCATTGAGCATCTAATTGGCAAGAATCCATAATGGCCTTACCTTTTCCATAGTAACAGCCCAAATAAACCTTTTGATTTTTTGCAGGTGTAAGGGTAATAGAAATATCGTGCCCACCATCGCTTATTGTAGGTTGTTGTGCAGCTGCTTTTTTAGGTGCAGATTTCGTTGTGGTTTGTTGTGGTCCAACAGTTTTTTTTGCTTGAGAAAGTCCTGTTATTAAAATTAACAAGGATAAAGATAAAATAAACGTTTTCTTCATATTCACAATAAATTTTGAGGGCGTAAATGTAATCAAAAACATAAATTTCTTTCTGATTAGATTCACATTAAGAAAAATTTAAGCCATCTTGGCAAAGATTAAGCCATATTATGGATAAAAAAGAAAGTTAAAGAGTCTAATTGGTTTTTTCGGCACTTTTGTGCCAACAAAAAATAATATTATGCAGTTCCGTAATTTAAAACTGGTTGATTATGTTGTTTATGGTCGTGGAAGTTTTAATCAGTTAAACGAAATTCTTGCTCCTCATCGCAAAGCAAATGCACCGATGATTTTTTTAGTGGATCACTTTTTTGAAGGAAAGGCTTTGCCAAACAGAGTGCCATTGCAAGGCAACGATAAAATTATTTTTGTTGATGTAACCTATGAACCAAAAACAACACAAGTAGATAAATTGGCTCAGGAATTAAAAGAGGAGTTTGGAACCATTAGTGGTGTCATAGGAATTGGTGGTGGTAGTGCCATGGACTTAGCAAAAGCGGTTGGTTTAATGATGAATAATCCTGGTAGCAGTGCAGACTATCAAGGTTGGGATTTAGTGAAATGTGCTGGTGTATATAAAGCTGGTATTCCAACTTTAAGCGGCACAGGAGCCGAAGTTAGCAGAACAACTGTACTTACCGGCCCCACAAGAAAACTAGGAATGAACAGCGACTTCACACCTTTTAATCAAGTTGTTTTAGACCCTGAATTATGTAAAGATGCACCCGTAAACCAACGATTTTATACTGGAATGGATTGTTATATTCACTGTATTGAAAGTTTAACAGGCACTTTCTTAAATGAATTTAGCAAGAGCTATGGAGAAAAAGCTTTACAGCTTTGCAGAGAAGTGTTTTTAAGTAACGAAGACTGGAATGAAACGAGTGATGATAAATTAATGATGGCTAGTTATGCCGGAGGAATGAGTATTGCTTATAGCCAGGTTGGTGTGGCTCATGCAGTGAGTTATGGCTTAAGTTATTTGTTGGGTACAAAGCACGGCATTGGCAACTGCATTGTAATGAATCATTTGGAAGAATATTATCCCGAAGGTGTGGCAGAGTTTAAACAAATGGTTGAAAAAAATCATATCGATATACCACAAGGTATTTGCAAAGGACTAACAGAAGAGCAATTTGATACCATGATGAATGTGAGTTTGGGCATGAAGCCTTTATGGGAAAATGCTTTGGGTAAAAATTGGGAAAGCATTATGACCAGAGAGAAGCTAAGAGCATTATACGGTAAATTATAATTCAGGTATTTAAAATAACTGTTGTTGCTGATTCACAAATATTGGCTTTTGCAAATTCAGCCCACAGGTTTTATTTAGTTTATCAACCATATAAACAGTAAGTTCAGGAGAAAAAGCTTCATCGTGCATATGCATAAAAAAGTAAATTTCTTCAATACCTTGCTCTATCCAATATTTCATTTTGGCAATCCATTCGTCTACTCGGGTATAATCTGTAGGATGAAGACTATTGCCAACATATCTAATAAAAGCCTTGGGAACAGTAAGATGTAAATGGGCACAATCTCTTCTGCCACTAGTATCTGTTATCACAACGCCAGTTTGGTTTTCTTTTAAAAAAGAAAACAATTCGTTTCTTATATCATCTTTAGCAAACCAATCGGGGTGACGAACTTCGAGAAAGAACTGTAAATCGGTAGGAAGAGATTTTATGTAGGTAAACAGCTCATCTCTTCGTTTCGTAGAAAATGAATCGCTTACTTGTATAAATACAGGACCTAAATGCTTTTCAAAAGCAATAATACCTTTCAGAAATTCATCGGTTAAAAACTGCTTATTGGTTAATGCTCCCCTATGTGTAACGCCCTGATACATTTTTGGGCAAAACATAAAATCTTTTTCACCAGCTTTTTCAGCCCATTTTGCAATACCAATAGCTCCATAAACCTTATAGTGAGTAGCATTTAATTCTATGCTATTGTAATGTTGCACATAGTGCTGTAGAAAGTCTTTCTCTTTTGTTTTAGGTGGATATATTTTGCCTATCCATTCTGTGCGACCCCATTTTGCACAACCCAGATATACTTTTGGATGGCTGTTGAACTTACCACTCAAAACCTGCTCATTAAATGCGGGTTCGGCTGGTAAAGCGAAGTCAATATTATCTAATTCACTTTCGGCCACACGTCCAAATTCCATAGTATATTAAAATATTTTGTGTTTGTAATGTGTGTGAAACTAAAGGCTATTTATACTCCATTTCTGGGTGTCTTTCAAATGTATGCTTGGTTTCATCAAAAATATAACGATAAGTTATCAGCCTTCTGCTCTGTGTACTACCCAGGCTTTTATACACGTTACGCATCTTTGGATTCCAGTCCCCCGCCCAGCCCATTTCGTAGCTTTCGTACCAACCTTTATTTTGCATTTTATAGCCACATTCCTGAATCATAAAACTATCAATACCTAGTGCCTGATATTTTGGTATCACACCAAATACAAGACCCAATAGCTTTTGACGCTTCATGGTTTTTCGTTTCCAAATCAATTGTATTTTTTGCCATAACCCAAACTTCCCATTAAATCCTTTTATAAACTGATTCACATCGGGAATATTAATGAACATGGCAATTGGTTCATCTTTATAGTAGGCAAACCAAATAACCCTTTCATCCAAAATGGGCTTCATGGTTTTAAAAATGTTCAGGGTTTCTTCTAAAGTAATTGTTTTTGCTTCTCCGTGTTGGGCCCAGGCGGTATTGTAAACTGTGGTAAAATCTGCTGCATATTTATCCAGCTCTTTAATGCTTAAATGTCGGACACTATAGTCTGCTTTAGCTTTAAATTTTTCATACCGCTCCTGAAACTTAGGAGGAAGTGTCTCATCTACATTCATGGCATACCAAAACTGATTGTAGAAATCTTTAAATCCATAGTTTTCGAAGAGGGTTTGATAATATGTTGGATTAAATGGCAAACCATATATAGGCTCTATATCAAAACCCTCAACCAATAAACCCCAGTACTTATCTCTTTCACCAAAATTAATAGGGCCATCCATTGCCTCCATTCCTTGCTCTAGTAGCCATTTTTTTGCGGTATTGAATAAAAGATTAGCAGCCTCCTGATGATTGATGCAATCGAAAAAACCAACGCCACCGGTAGCAAAATCTGTTCCCTTATTTACATATTTACTGCTAACAAATGCGGCAATTCTGCCTATTAAATTGCCGGCATCATCCTGCAAAATCCATCGCTTTGCAATACCGTATTTGAAATGTTTGTTTTTAAGTGGATTGAAGATTTCGTTAATCTCACCATCTAACGGACGGATATAATTGGGCGTATTTTTATTGATAATAACGTTTACCTCAATAAACGCTTTTTGGGTAGCAAGACTTTCTACTTCAATTATCTTCATGCTGCAAATTTATGAAATGTATTTGTTTAAGTGTATTAAGATATAAAATGCAACAGGCTTTATGATATGCTTAGTATAACAAAAGGATATTAATAGAATGGCAAACTCTTTGCGGCACTTATATGGCTTAGAGACGGTGCTGCGACCTTATCAAAGCGAAGGATGAACGGCAGAACAACGGCAGATCAACGAAAGATCAACGGAAGATCAACGAAACACGGGCGAACCCACCCTTAAGGTGCTAACTACCCAACCACTAGACGATATCATATTCTACCTAATTTTGAAAGATATTTCAATAAATATTATGATGAAGACATATTTGATAGCTGTATCGTTTTTATTAACATCACTATTTTCAAATGCTCAAAACATAGTTGGGCAATGGTATGGCGTGCTAAAAGTACAAGCCACTCAATTAAGATTAGTGTTCAATATTTCAAAAACCGAAACAGGTTATAGTGCAAAAATGGACAGTCCTGACCAGGGTACAAAAGGAATTCCAGTAACCAGTATTAGTTTTGAAAATGATGTATTAAAGATTTCTATTCCAAAGGCGAAAATTGAATACGAAGGCACTTTAAATAATGAACAAAAGATTATAGGCAATTTTAAACAAGGAGGCTATACCATGCCACTGAATCTGGGCAGAGAAGAAATAAAAAAAGAAAAGCCACGTCGTCCGCAAGAACCCAAAGAGCCTTTTAATTACTACATTGAAGAAGTGGAATTTGAAAACACCAATGCAAATATCTCATTAGCTGGAACCCTTACTATGCCAGGTAAAGAGGGTAATTATCCTGCAGTTATACTAATAACAGGAAGTGGTCCGCAAAATAGAGACGAAGCGTTACTTGGGCATAAACCTTTTTGGGTTTTAGCCGATTACTTAACCAAACAAGGTATAGCAGTATTACGCTTTGATGATAGAGGCACAGCAGCTTCAACAGGTAATTTTGCCACTGCTACAACCGCCGATTTTGCCACAGATGTAGAGGCTGCAATAAAGTATTTACAAACAAGAAAAGAAATTAATCAAAAGAAGATTGGGTTAATGGGCCATAGCGAAGGGGGCACTATTGCACCTGTAATAGCGGCAAGAAATAAGGATATTAACTTTATTGTAATGCTTGCAGGAACAGGGATTCGGGGAGATGAGTTATTATTATTACAAGAAGCACTAATTGCCAAAGCAAGTGGTTCAAGCGATGCAGATATAAAGAAATCACAAACTATTAATAGAGCTGCTTTTGATATTGTGTTAAAATCAACCAGTATAGAAACACTAAAGAAAGACTTAAAGAAATATTTTAAAGAGGTGATAAACGATATTCCTGCATCCGAAAAACCAAAAGATATGAATGAAGAAGATTTTATCAATCTTCAGCTAAAACAATTGGCTACACCATGGATGCAGTATTTTATCAAATTCAATCCTGCTGCTGATTTGGGAAAAGTGAAATGTGCTGTATTGGCAATCAATGGAGAAAAAGATTTACAAGTTCCACCCAAAGAAAACCTAACAGCTATAGAAAAAGCACTGATAAAAGCAGGGAATAAAAAATATACAATAAAAACATTCCCTAACTTAAACCATTTATTTCAAGAATGTAAAACCGGCTCTCCAGATGAGTATGCTGCAATAGAACAAACATTCTCGCCAACAGCTTTGGAAGCTATTGGTAAATGGATTGTAGAAACTACAAAGAACTAAGTTATTTATTCATTAAAAATGTTATAGGAATATACAGTCTTTTTTGCCAGGCTTTTTCTGAATGATTTGCACCAATAAACTCTTTTGTTATCCAATTTTTCTTAGAAAATCCTTTGCTTATCATTATTTCATCCACCTTTTTTTGCAAAGAAGGATACATCGCATCGAGTGTTGCCGTACCATAATCGAAATATATTTTATGGTATTTTGGGTTGGGTAAGTGTTTCCTTAAATATTCGTAAAAAGCCTTTGGGATGGGGTTGTTTTCAACAGAGAATATACCCGGCCAATGTGTAGATAAACAAGCAGCTCCTCCAAATACATCAGGATACTCGCAGATGGCATACATAGAGATTAATCCACCCATACTGCTACCAGCAATAAATGTATGTTGTCTATCTTTAAGGGTAGAAAACTTGCTGTCAATCAAAGGCTTTAACTCCTCAACAAGAAACTTTAAATAAAGATCCGATTGAACCTTACCACCATTAAACACACTATTTCCATTTGTTCTATTAGCCGAATAAATTTCTGCTTGCTGAGTGGTTACTAGAGATTCAAAAGGCTTTTGAGGAAAGTAGTCTATATGTCTTGTTTTACCACCATTCCAAACGCCAACAACAATACACTCTTTTATTACTTTTTGATTGATTAATGAAGCAACAGTTTCATCCACCATCCACTCTTGTTTATTCCAAGTGGTATTTGAATCGAATAACATCTGCCCATCATGCATATACAATACAGCATACTTTTTATTTGCAGAATAGTTGCTAGGTAACCAAATATCTATATTTCTGGCAGTAATATATTTTGATGCAAGACTATCTATACGAACAATTTTACCAGAAGACACTGTAGGAAGTTGGCAAAATGCCGATGTATAAAACAGTAAACAAACTGAAATAAGAAAATATTTTTTCATTTGTATAAACAATATTATATGAGGGAGAACAAAAAATAAAAGTAAGCTTTTTATATGAATCATAAGTACAGAGCATTGTTAGTTTGTGAACGTTTGCATAAAATTACACGATAAAATACTTAACATAAAACATTCCATCGGATTATTTACGGTACTTTGCAAGTAATTGCCATTCCTTTCAATGGATTGTTACGCCAAATTCACATATAATTATATTAAATCAAATACAAACTGTTTAGTATGTTCAGTAAAAAAATAATAGTAGCTTTTTTATTTGCAAGCCTATTTTCATTAAACGCTTTCTCACAATTTACGGCTACCTGGGCTTTTACATCAAATAACACAGGTGTTAAAACTGGAGCTCAATTAACAGATGTTAACATTGCAGATGCTGTAATTGGCAGCATTTTTACATCTGCGGGATACAGTAGCAATGGCGTTAAATGTCAGCCTAGCAGTGAATGGCCGGTAGTACCAACAGATGGTTGGAATATTGATTTTCCTATATCTCCAAACGGTGCAGTAGATATAACACTCAATAGTTTAAGTTTTACAGGAAGAACTTCTGGAAGTAGTGGTAATAATGTAGTAAGTTTAGCTTATCAGATAGATGGCGTTGGAGCCTTCATTCCCTTTGGAACTACACAGGTTGTTCCAAGTGGGGGAACAAATACAATAACCTTCCCTGCTTTTACAAAGAAATTTTACAGTACTCATACCTATATCATCAGAATGTATATGTATGCTGCAACAACTGGCGTTTCATCTAGTAGGTCATTGTCAGTTAAAAATGCTGTATTTAATGGAACATCAAATATTGCGGGAACACAGCCAAGCGTTACCACTACATCTGCAACTAAAACAGGAAAATATACAGCTACGGCAACAGGAGTTGTAACAGCTGGAACATTATTAGTATCTGAAAGTGGTGTTGTTTGGGATAATGCATCAAACCCAACACCAACAGTTGCATTAACGACTAAAAATAATGGTGGTCCAACTACATCTGGTAATATTAATTTAGCAAGTGGAGGCGGTATTACAGGACTAAGTGCTGCAACAACATACCACACAAGAGCATATGTAATTAGTGAGAGTGGTGATGTTTTTTATGGTGCTGAACTAACTTTTACAACCGATGCTCCAACGATTCCTGATTTAACAACTAATTTAATCACAAATATTACTTCAATCAAAGCATTAAGTGGTGGGGTGATACTTGATAGTGGTGGGGTTGGTATTACTGAAAAAGGTATTTGTTGGAATACTGCACCAAATCCAACTATACTAAACACTAAAACAATAGACGGTGCAGGAAGTGATCCGTATTCTTCTTTAATAAAAATATTGACCCCAAATACAAACTATTGTGTTAGAGCATATGCAAGGAATAGTATTGGTGTTGGTTATGGAAATGAAGTTTGCTTTACAACATTAGCTCCTGAACCTGTAATTATAACAACAACAGCAAACGGACAAAACTCAATTCCTTTTGGAAATGTCATTGTAAATAATATTTCAGCAGTAAAATCATATACACTAAAAGCTAGTGCTTTATTGCCTACTAATGGGAACATTACCATTACAGCTCCCGCTGGTTTTCAAATTTCGCTTTCATCTGGAACAGGCTATGGTAGCAGTTTAAATATTCCTTATACTGGTGGAAGTATTGCTAATACTACTGTTTATGTAAGATTTGTTCCAAATCAATATGGTCCTTTTACAGGAACAATTACACACACTGGTGGAAGTGCTACAGCCACTAATATCGATGATGTTACTGTAACAGGTAATGGCATTCAAAATCCAAGTGAACTTTCAAATACAGGAACAGATTTTTGGGTTGGATATGGTTTTCAAAGCTTAATGACAGGAAGTAATAACCAAGATATGGCATTGTATATTTCTTCTCAACAAGATGCTGTTGTTACTGTAGAAATAGGTAAACCTGCAGATGCTAATTATTATGTTCAAACCTATAATGTAATTGCCAATACAGCAACAGCAACTATTCCATTACCGAAAACAGGAGTTCAGGATGCGAGATTAAATAGCACAGGTATATTACCAAGAGGTATTCACGTTTACAGCAATGGAGTTCCTTTTTCATTGTGGGGACATATTTATGCTGGTTCAAGTAGTGGTGCAACACTAGTATTGCCAACTAATACATGGGGTTCAACCTATTCAGTTTTAACAGTTGGAGGAAAAACAAATAACGGTGTTCCGCATTCATTCTTCTTTGTACAGGCAGCAGAAGATAATACTATTATAGATATTAATCCTGCTGATGATATTACTGCTACTGCTGGTGGAACAACAGTTTTATATCCAGCAAACGTACCTTTTACTATTACCTTAAATAAAGGAGATGTGTTTAATGCTTTGGGCAGATTACTTTCTTCAAGTATTGGTAATGACTTAACAGGAACTACAGTAGTATCGAGAGATTGTAATAAAAAAATAGCATTGTTTACTGGTAATGGAAGGGTACAATTATTTGTAGGTGGCTGTAATCCTGTAAACGGTGGTAGCGATAATTTCATTCAACAGATGTTTCCAAAACAAGCTTGGGGAACAAAATATGTAACGTCTCCTTTTAGAGATATGGAAGCTGGTTTATATAAAGTAATTGTAGGTGATCCAACCACTGTTGTTACAGTTAATGGCAATGTTTTAACAAGTTTGGTTCAAAACGCGTATTTAATAGAAACTGACACGTTGTTAAATATCATAAGTGATAAACCTGTTATGGTGGCTCAGTTTTGTGCTACTAATAGATGTAATGGAACCGATATTCCATCCCACCCAAACACAGGAGATATTGGCGACCCAGAAATGGTAATTCTTAGCCCTACTCAACAAGCTATTAATGATGTTGCAGTTTATTTAAGCAATAACTATAATATTCAACATCAGTATATCAATGTAATTATTCCAAATACTGGAGTTGCAAGCTTTATGCTTGATGGTGTAAATATGGCTTCTTCATTTAACCCTCATACTGCAGATGCAAATTATAGCTATGCGGTTTTTGATAATCTTGCTGGAAATTCTTCACATCAGCTACATTCTGATGTTGCATTTAATGCCATAGCTTATGGATTTTCATCTAGTAGCACAAATGAAAGTTATGGATATTGTGCAGGAACACATTTGCGTTCGTTGGCTCAATACTTAAGTGTTCAAAATCCTTATGCAAATCTTACAAGTGATAGCATTATTTCGGCTTGTTTAAATAATGATTTTCATTATACAGTTACACTTCCATATAAACCATTTTCAATGAAATGGGATTTCTTTAATAATGCTATTCAACAACCTAGTAGTGATACTATTTTAGTAACTAATCCGGTTCCCGTAGATTCATCTTTAGTTAATGGTGCATGGTTATATAAGTATGGTTTGCCTACAACATATAAGTTTACATCAACAGGAATATTCCCTGTAAACATAACTGTGAATGCAACAAATGCAGATGGTTGTACAGGTATTCAAACAATAACATTTAGTGTAAAAGTTGTTAATCCACCAACAGCAGATTTTACTGTTACATTTAATGGATGTCCTTTTGATTTTGCTAATTTTAAAGATACATCAAATGGAAATGGAACTAATATTGTTGGCTGGGAATGGAATTTTGGAGGGTCAAATCCGCCTAATACAGCCAATATATCTAATCCAACCGTAACCTATCCATCTGCAGGTACTTATAATGTAACCCTAAGGGCTATCAATGCAATTGGCTGTTATAAAGACACCACAAAGCCATTTACAATTTTACCACCACCAACAATCACAAGTGTAACTGCTGATAATAATGGCCCTGATTGTGCTGGCAGAAAAATTACCTGGACTGTGAACGCAACCGCAAGTATAGGAACCATTGTAAAATGGTATTGGGAATTTAGTGATGGCAAAAAAGACACCACCACCACAAATATCAATACCCACACATTTGCACCAACAACTCCTGGCATAACATCTTATACCATTAAAGTTTTTGTAGAAACTAATAATGGATGCAGAAGTGCTATATCAACAATTAATCAAACCATTTATCAAGTAAAAGCAGATTTTTCTTACACTACGCCTCAATGTATTAATTCCCCAGTAACATTTACAGATGCTTCACTTGGTGAAGTTGCAAGTGCAACTATTGATACTAAGTGGAAATGGAGTTTTGGTGATGCTGCTAATAGTTCGGCAAATACGAATAATTCAATATTTACTTATATAAGTGCAGGAACATTTAATGTTAAATTAAAAACAAGTTTGGTTTTTGCTCTTAGTACAGAGTTTTGTGCAGATTCAATAACAAAGCAAATTGTAATTTTAGATAAACTGGCTAAACCTATTGTAACACTTGATGCAACTAAAACAACAACTTCTTCATTAACATTTAATTGGGCAGCTATTGCAAATGCTACAGGTTATCAAGTGTCGACCGATGCTGGTGCAAATTGGTCAACGCCAAGTAGTGGTGCTACAGGTACAATACATGTGTTAACAGGATTAAACTCAAATAAGGTATATGATTTATGTGTGAGGGCATTAGGTGCTTGTCCGAGTGATACAGCTTGTGCTGAAGGAAAAACACAATCGCCAACATTAGATATTTATGTTCCAAATGTGTTTACACCAAATGGCTCTGGAGCAAGCATCAACGAAAAGCTAATTTTATGCGGTAATAATATTGCTACATTAAAATTTGTTGTTTTCTCACAATGGGGAGAGAAGATTTATGAAACAAATGCTTTAAATCCTATTAATGCAGATTGTTTTGCAATGTGGGATGGTAATGCACAAGGCAAGGTACAACCAACTGGAGTATATGCTTATGCTGTAACTATTACAACTAACGATGGAAAAATAATAACTAAAAAAGGATTGTTTAATTTAATAAGATAATTTTTAAAATATCAGTTTATACAACAATGGCAATACTTTTTAGGTATTGCCATTGTTGATTTATAGAAGGAAAGAAACAGTTTTATCTTTTGCTTTTAAAGAATGCCCTCATTAAACTGGCACATTCATTTTCAAGTACTCCTTTTACTAACTCGGCTTTAGGATGAAAAGGCCAGCTTTCTGGTTTAATAAGTCCATCTTCATCAGTAAAAAATCGCAATCCACCACTTTTAACATCACTAGCTCCATATACAATTCTTGTTAATTTGCTCCAATACATAGCACCACAACACATTAAACAAGGTTCTACTGTTACATATAATGTTGCATTAGGTAAATACTTTGAACCCATTGATGAAAAGGCAGATGTTAAGGCAATAATTTCTGCGTGAGCAGTGGCATCATTCAATTTTTCTACTTGATTATATCCCTTTGCAACAATTTTATTATTAATAACAATGACAGCCCCAATGGGCACTTCATCCTCATCAAAAGCCATCTGAGCTTGCTTTAAAGCTTGTTGCATAAAATATTCATCAGGCGTATCATTTATCATAAATAATTATTTTCGAAACAAATATCTCATTGATTAATGTCCAACAACTTTAAAATTCAATGTTCCCCAAGCTAAAGTAACAGCAAAAACAACGAGAATAATTCCAGAAATTTTGTTGATGATTTGCAAATTATGAGGAGTTAATTTTGGTCGAATTTTTCCTGCTAATAAAACCTTAGCCACATCTGTTGAAAGCACAAATAATAAACACACAACATAAACAGTTACTATAAATCTTACCGGATGATTTAGTTGGTGAATACTGGTTAGTTCAGCAACGCGTGATTGAATTTTTGCGGTTGCAGCTAACCAAAAAATAAACACACCTGGGTTTAATGTATTCATAAAAAATCCAGATAAATAAATACCCAGAAGCTGTTTGCCATTAAATGCTTTTTCTTTTAGTCCGCCATTTTCATCTAAACTTACTTTTTTAAAAAATAACGTATATATACCAACACCCAATAAAAAGGCACTACCAACAACGCCAATAACAGTTTGATGTTTTAAAGCCTGATTAAATAAGCTTGAAAGTAAATTGCAAACAGAAACGATAATAATATCGCTGCTTGAAACACCTGCAATAAAAAAAAATCCACCTTTATAACCATTATTCAAGCTTTGCTTGATTATAGCAAAGATTACGGGCCCGATAGAAATGGCGAGTAGCAATCCTAAAGTTAGTCCTGTGATGATGGCTTCAATCATTAAATTAATTTAGATTTAAAAGTTCGTAAATATAGAACATTGCTAGATTGGAAAAAGGCTGTTGCCATATTTCAAAATAATTCATAATAGTAAATTCATAGATTTATAAATAATTCCCTAAATTGCAACTCCAAATAAAAAAATTACACAGCCAAACCATTTACACTATTCATTAATTTCTACTCAAGAGTTTATATATATTCTTTGCAGATTGTAGTTTTGGCTTTAGTTTATTTGATGTGATTTTTATTTTCAATAGAACTTCTTTTGCAGGTAATAAAATATTGTAGTTTAAAATATTTTTAATGAAAAAATTAATTGTTTTTGTTGTATTACTCGTTGCTGGTAATTTGTTATTTGCCCAACCCATCAATAATGAATGGATTGATTATAGTAAAACCTATTACAAGTTTAAAGTAGGGGCAACAGGCCTATATCGTATTAATCAATCAACACTTGTAAGTGCAGGATTATCAAACACTCCTGCAGAACAATTTCAATTATGGAGAAATGGTGTGCAGGTGCCCATATTTACAAGTGTTTCAACGGGGTTGTTTTCTTCAAGTGACTATATTGAGTTTTGGGGAGAAATGAATGATGGCAAATTTGATAAGTATCTGTATAAAAATACCGCCAATCAACTATCAGATAAATTAAGTTTGCAAACAGATACAGCTGCCTTTTTTTTAACAGTTAATGCATCTGCAAGTAAAAATCTTCGATATACTAATATAACCAATAATATTAGTGGTAATACACTTGTTGCTGAACCTTACTTTAGTTATACGCTTAGATATAATTTTAAAGATAGAGCCAATCGTGGCTATGCAGTAAATGTTGGCGAAGATGTTTACTCTTCCACTTATGATGTTGCTGAATTTCTTTCAACCTCTGAAATTAGCTTAACCAGTGGTGCTTATAAAGTGCCACTAAAAAACATGTTTGTTTATACAAGTGGTGCTGCTGCTACAATACATGCTGGCTTGGCAGGAACTGCTGCCAACTTA
The DNA here is from genome assembly GCA_947455425.1 of Chitinophagaceae bacterium. Lineage (GTDB taxonomy): Bacteria > Bacteroidota > Bacteroidia > Chitinophagales > Chitinophagaceae > CAIVPM01. The sequence goes on from CANGOT010000007.1 coordinate 19,944, forward strand.
AGAAATATAACGGTTGGTATTAATAGTACCAACGTGCTTAATCTTCCTTTCAATGGTTATGTAAACTCTATTAATACAGCCTCTGTTCCATTGTCAACATTTAATGGCTCTTCAGATACTGCATACATTAATATTACCACAACAAATGCCTACGACAGAGTAATTGCTAGCTTTTTAGAGATTCAATATTCACGACAATTTAATTTTGGAGGTAATAGTAGTTTTGAATTTCAATTACCGGCTTCAACAACAGGAAACTATTTAGAAATAAGCAACTTTAATAAAGGCACCACAAGTTTACCTGTGCTATACGATGCAACTAATTTGAATTATTATGTTGCCGATACAACAATTAGTGGGTTAATAAGATTCGCCTTGCCCGCATCAACAAACGCTAGAAGCTTTGTTTTGGTGAGTCATAGTGTAAGTAATATTATTAACGTTGATAACTTGCAAACAAGAAATTTTATTAATTATGCTGTGGCTACAAATCAGGCAGAATACTTAATTGTTTCTCATAAAAATTTGATGTCTGGTGCTAATGCAGTTGAGCAATACAGACAATATAGAAATAGTGCACCAGGGGGAAGTTATAATGCAAAAATTTATGATATTGATGAACTGGTAGATCAGTTTGCTTATGGCATAAAAAAGCATCCCTTAAGTGTTCGTAATTTTTTGCGATATGCAAATGCAACTTTTACCAATAAACCCAAATTTGTTTTTTTAGTTGGAAAGGGAGTTACTTACGATCAATATAGATTTCAGGAAAGTTCTGCAAGCATGGAAGCTCAAAATCTAATTCCAACTTTTGGTTGGCCAGCTTCAGATGCAATGATGGTATCGCCAGATAACACAGAACCAGCACCTATATTGCCTTTTGGAAGATTATCTGCAATAACACAACAAGAGGTTTTAGAATATTTAGATAAAGTAAAACAGTTTGAACAACAAGCAACTAATACCACACAAACCATTGCCAACAAAGCCTGGATGAAACATTTAATTCACGTAGCTGGTGGTAAAGATGTTCCAGAAGATAATCTTTTTAAAGCGTATCTGGGTGGTTATGAAGCAACAGTTAAAGACACCAGTTTTGGAGGGATAGTTAAAAATTTTAACAAAACTACTGGCAACGAAACAAGTCCTGTTACTCAGGCTGATATGATAAAGGCTTTTGTAAGTGGAAGTTCTTTACTTACTTATTTTGGGCACTCAGCAGCATCTGGTTTAGCTTATAATTTAAACGATCCCAGCGATTATAATAATATAGGCAAGTATCCGGTTTTTTTGGTTAATGGCTGCACGGCTGGAAATATTTTTGATTATGATGCCACTAGAACAACCAATATTACCAATATTTCTGAGCGATGGGTTTTGGCTCACAACAAAGGTAGTATTGGATTTATTGCAACAACACACTTTGGATTAACAACCTGGTTAGATTATTACTCAAATGGTTTTTATAATTCACTTGATAAAGCAGGATATAATAAAACAATTGGCGAAAATATGATGGCTGCTTTGGCTCAATTAAAAGCCTCTGCAACATTTAGTGATGCTACTTTTTTTGGAAAAACACATGGAGAACAATTTGCACTTCATGGTGACCCAGCTATAAAAATTTATGCTTTTGCTAAACCCGATTTTGTGATAGAAGATGACCAGGTGTCGGTCAATCCAACGTTTATTTCTGTAGCTGATAGTTCATTTAATATTAAAGCCTATCTATACAATATTGGAAAAGCTGTTGGAGATTCTGTTAGAATTACTGTAAAACGCCAATATCCAAATGGTGCAAGTGACGAGATCTATAATCAACGAATTGTTTCTGTAAAATATATTGATTCACTTTCTTTAAAAATTCCGATTGTTCCTTTAAGAGATAAAGGCAATAATAGCATAACAATTACTATTGATAGTGATAATAAATATGATGAATTAAGTGAAACAAACAATACAGTTACCAAGGCTTTTGTAATTTATGAAGATGAGTTAAAACCAGTTTATCCTTATAACTATGCAATTATTAATAAAGCACAGATAAAACTGGCAGCGTCTACAGCAAATCCATTATCAGCATTAAAGCAATATGTAATGGAGTTGGATACAACTACATTATTTAATTCTCCTTTTAAAATAACTAAAACAGGAGCATCTGTAGGTGGATTATTAGAAGCAGATCCAGGTATTAGTTTTACCGATAGCATTGTTTATTATTGGCGTGTTGCACCAGTGCCAACAAGTGGTCCATATCATTGGAATAACAGTAGTTTTATTTACTTGCAAAATGCAATAAAAGGTGGTTATAATCAATCTCATTTCTTTCAACATAATGAAAGCAGCTTAAATAATTTACTTGTAGATTCTGGTAGTAGACACTTTGACTTCCCATCAATTAATCAATCATTTACAATTCGTAATGGCGTTTGGCCATATAATGGTAGTGATGATGGTAATTATTCTATAGCAATAAACGATGCCATAAACCCTCAAACGCTTGGTATTTGCTGGAGAGGGCAAAATATTACTTACACGGTTTATGACCCATCTACATTGAATGCAATGTATAACAGCGATATTAATCAACCAGGGCAATATGGAAGTTTGTTTTATACCAATGGTTGTACACCTGGTAAAGAGCATGATTTCTCTTTTAATACATCTACAAGTGCCGACAGAAAAAGTGCAATGGATTTTATGGATAATGTAATACCAGATGGAAGTTATGTGGTTGTGCGTTCTGTTATACTTGATGATCCATCATGGCCAACTCCATCTTATGCTAATGATTGGAAATTAGATGCAAGTATTTATGGTACGAGCTTGTATCAAAAATTAAAAGATGTTGGATTTAATGATATTGATTCATTTAATAGAATGAGAGGTTTTGCTTTTGTATATCAAAAAAATAACAACTCCTTTACTCCCGTTTGGCAATTTACACAAGGCAAAACAGATATGCTAACAATGAAGGTTGGCGTTAAAACAAAAACCAATAATGGTTATATGTTATCGCCAAAATTTGGACCAGTTAATAAGTGGTATAATATGCTGTGGACTGGCAACAGAAATGATTTGCAGGATATGGTGAGTGTTAAAATTCTAGGAATAAAATCAAATGGGAATATCGATACGCTTCAAACTTATACAGAATTGCAAACAAATAATGATATCAGTACAATTGATGCAAGTATATATCCTAGCTTAAAATTATTAATGCAGGTGAGAGATACAGTTAACCTTACCGCCTATCAGTTAAAATATTGGAGACTTTTAGCAGATCCTTTACCAGAAGGAGCTTTAGCCCCTAATATTAAGTTTACTTTTAAAGATACTTTAGAGTATGGTGAAGGACAAAATGTTGTAATTGCTTTTAAAAACATTAGTGATATGCCATATAGCGATAGTCTTAGTGTTAAAATGCAAATAACCGATAACAATAATATAACAAAGACAATCACGGTTCCTAAAGTTAAAAAACTTTTGGCAGGAGATACTGCAACAATTAAAACAACTATTTCTACTGAAAACTTAGCAGGAAAAAACACTTTTTATATAAATGTAAATCCAAACGATAATCCACAAGAACAAAGCCTTTATAACAACTTTGCATTTAAAAATTTTTATGTTAAGAGTGATAATAAAAACCCGATTCTTGATGTAACATTTGATGGAATTCATATTTTAAATGGAGATGTTGTTTCTAGTAAACCTAATATTCGCGTGGCTTTAAAGGATGAGTCGAAGTTCTTAGCATTAAACGATACTTCACTTGTAACAGTTCAATTACAATTGCCAAATGGTGATATGCGTATATATCAATATGGCACAGACACGCTACAGTTTTTTCCAGCAAATCTGGCAAATGGAAATAATACAGCTTATGTACAATTCAATCCAGCCTTATTTGCAGATGGAACCTATCAGTTGTTTATTAAATCAAAAGATAAGAGTAATAATTATGCAGGGCCGCAACAATATCAAGTGCAGTTTGTAGTAAATAATACACCTGCGATTAGTAATATGTTTAATTATCCTAATCCATTTACATCATCTACAGCATTTGTATTTACACTTACTGGTTCAAGAATTCCAAATAATATTAAAATACAAATACTAACTGTTACAGGTAAAATTGTAAAAGAAATTACAAAGAGCGAATTAGGTAATTTGCACATAGGAAGAAATATTACTGACTATAAATGGGATGGAACGGATATGTATGGGCAAAAACTGGCAAATGGCGTTTACTTGTATCATGTTGTTACAACGCTTGATGGAAGCAGTTTAGATAAGTTTCAAACAACAGATGGTTCGGGTAATTTAATAGATACTGATAAATACTTTAGAGCTGGATATGGCAAAATGTATTTGATGCGGTAAGTTTGCAACATGAAACAAGTAGGATTTGGAACAAGGGTATTAAATTTCGTGATTGATAGCGTAACAATTTTGCTGATAGCATATACTATCTCTAAAGTAAACGACTATTATGCTCAGCAATATAGAATCTATGGTTCAAAATTCAAATACCAGTTCAATTTTGGCTATTTATATTTTGCAACCATGTTTTTTTATTATGCTATTTGTGAAATTGTTTTTACAAGAACAGTTGGCAAACTAATCAGCTTCAGTAAAGTTGTAAACAAAAACGGTAAGAGGCCAAACATCTTGCAAATAGTAATTCGTAGCCTTGTAAGACTAACAATTATTGATATGTTTTTTATACCCTTTTTGGATAAAACATTGCACGACTATTTAAGCAAAACAGTTGTTGTAGAGATTTAATCATTTATTAATCGTAACAACAAAAACAATTAACCCACCTGTAAAAATTGTCTCTTTCCTTTCTCATAGCAAAACGAATTGCGTTTAATAAACAGAAATCTTTTTCGCGTTTTATCATTCGATTATCTATTGCCGCAACAGCATTAAGTGTTGCTGTAATGATTGTTGCTGCAGCATTTGCAGCTGGCTTTCAAAACACCATATCTCAAAAAATATTTAGTTTTTGGGGACATATAAGGGTGCAACATTTCGAGTTGGGAAAATCATCTGTAGCAGAAGAAGCCCCCATTGAAAAAAGTGATTCAGTAGAAACAATTTTAAAACAGAACAAGCATATTGTTCACATCAACACTTTTGCAACAAAAAGTGCAGTAGTTGAACGAAAAAAAGAGATAGAAGGTGTGCTAATTAAAGGCGTAGATAATCGTTATGATAGCACACAAATGAAACAGTTTATAACACAAGGTCGTTGGCTGCAATTCAGTGATAGCCTATATTCTAAAGAAATTATCTTATCTGCAACAATAGCAAAAGAAATAAAAGCAACATTAAATGATACAGTTAAAGTAGTATTTATCAATTCGCAGAATGGAAGCACAAATTATCGCAAACTTTTAGTTGTTGGTATATACAAAACTGGTATGGAAGAAAACGATAAATTATATTCTATAGCAGATATAAGATTAATACAAAGAATTAATAATTGGGATAGTTCACAAATTGGAGGGTATGAAGTATTTGTTGATGACTATAAACAAATGCAAGAAATTAGTAATAGTATAAAACTACCGATAGTGTGGAATGCAAAATCTATCAAAGAGGTTTATCCTGCAATTTTCGATTGGCTGAATGTGCAAGATACGAATCGCAATATCGTATTTGTTATAATGGCCATAGTAGCGATTATAAACCTAATTACTTGTTTACTAATTTTAGTTTTAGAACGTGTAAAAATGGTTGGTATTTTAAAAGCTTTGGGAACAAATAATGCAACCATACAAACAATTTTTCTTTATTATGCTGGTATTATTTCTTTTGCAGGTGTTGCCATAGGATGCTTTGCTGGTGTAGGTTTGTGTGTTTTGCAACAAGCAACACACGTATTTAAAATGAACGAAGAAAACTATTATGTAGCCTATGCACCAGTAGAAATCATATGGTGGCATATTGTATTAACCTGTGTTGTAACATTTATTCTTTGTTTTGCAGCACTTATTTTACCCACATTATTAATCAGAAAGGTGGAACCTGTGAAGGCAATTACTTTTAGTTAGTATTTTAGATTTAAAATGGATTCATATAAAAAAACCTCTGCAAATACTGCAGAGGTTTTTTTATATAAATATCTATTATTTTCTTGCAATTACCTTTTCAGCAGCTTCAACAATGAAAGGGGTATCTAAACCAAATTTTATTAATAATTCCAGGGGTTTACCACTTTCACCAAAAGTATCTTTTGTTCCGATATATTCAATAGGAATAGGTAAATGCTTCGCTGCTACTTGTGCAATACTATCTCCCAAACCACCTATAATGTTATGTTCTTCTACAGTTACTGCACATTTTGTTTTTTTAATCGAAGCTAATACTGCAGCTTCATCTAAAGGTTTTATTGTATGAATATTTATTACTTCAACGCTGATACCTTTTCCTTCTAATATTTTTCCAGCTTCAATAGCTTTCCATACCATATGTCCGCAGGCAAAAATACTTACATCATTTCCTTCACTTATTTTTTGTGCTTTACCAATCACAAAATCACTTCCATCCTCGGCAGTAAAATTTGCCCATTTTGGTCT
>CANGOT010000008.1 GCA_947455425.1 Chitinophagaceae bacterium
ATTGTTCAGGCAAAATAAATTTGTCTTCGCCACGCATCACTTTATCATACTTGCTATTGCTACTTACAAGCAACAGCATATACTGGCTTAGTGCTTTCGTAATAGTCGTTTGGCTAATGATATCCTTGCCAAATGCAGCGTTGAACATTGACTTATATCCAACATCATTTCTTAGCTTAACAATAATGTTTTCAATAGTTTCTGCCATTTCATTTTTTGCAGTCAAAGGCAATAAAGGCTGTAAATCTAAATGATGAATGGAGCCATCAGCCATAAAATCTTTTTGCCAGGCAAGATTCTGCAGTGCTGGTGCATTTCGGGTTGTGGCACTGTTACCAATACCGTGAGATAGGTTGTGATCGAAGGTTGAAAAAGCCGCAAATTGTTGATGACAGCTTGCACATGATGTGGAAGAATCTTTGCTTAAACCTGCATCATAAAATAATTTTTTGCCAAGTTCAAAGCCTTCTTTTGTTAATGGATTCTCTTTGAAATTATACACAGGTTTTGACCAACCTTTAGGTGTAATAAATTTTAATGGAATTGGTTTATTAATGCTGATAAAACCCAAGCCACAAAAGATTATAGTGATAAATATTGATATGGTAATGATGTGTTTCAAATAAAATACTAGATGTCTTTTAAGCTAATTTTTTTTCTATTTTGTTTATGTTCTGATACTCTTTTTTTATTAACAATTCTTCTTTCAATTACAGCTTTTGGTGTTTTAGTCGCTATTCTAATTTTCTTTTTTATAAGAGTGATATTTACCAATTCATTCAATTTGTAAATCACTAATTCCTTATTTGCTAGTTGTGTTCTTGCAGCTTGAGACTTCAATAATAACAGGCCTTCTAGCGTTATTTTGTTATGTAATTTCTCAAATAAAGTTCTTTTTTGCTCATCAGATACAACATGGCTCTCAGCAATATTCCATCTACCTTCAACCATTGTTTCAACCTTATTTACATTTTGCCCACCTTTGCCACCACTTCTTGCAGTTTTAAAAATTATTTCGTTTGTAATATCTATCTTCATTTTGTAAAAATAGAATCAAATTATGAGAGTTGTTATACAAAGAGTTTTAGAAGCATCAGTAAAAGTTGATAATTCAATTGTGGGATCTATTAACAATGGCTTACTTATTTTAGTTGGAATAGAAGATACAGATACGAATGAAGACATAATTTGGTTGTCGAACAAAATAGTAAACATTAGAATTTTTAATGATGAAAATGGTGTGATGAATAAAAGTGTTTTGGATATTGTTGGAGATATTTTATTGATTAGTCAGTTTACACTTCACGCATCAACAAAAAAAGGAAACCGCCCTTCTTATATCAAAGCATCAAAACCTGATTTTGCTATTCAAATGTATCAAAAAATGATTGCACAATTAGAAACTGATTTGATGAAACCTATTTCCACAGGCGTTTTTGGGGCAGATATGAAAGTGAGTTTGTTGAATGATGGACCAGTAACTATTGTTATTGATTCTAAAAATAAAGAATAAATTATTTGTAAAGTTCTTTCAACTTTTCTCTTAGTTCCTCACCACGAATGTCAATAGCAATTATTTTACCCGTTGGATTTATTAACACATTGTATGGCAGAGATGATAGATGATATTTTTTTACAACATCACTTTTAAATCCAAGTGTATCTTGTACTTGTATCCAAAATAAACTGTCTTGCTTAATTGCTTTTTGCCAAACAGTTTTATTGCTATCTAATGAAACGCTTAGAATGACAAAATTTTTATCTTTAAATTTTTTATAAGTTTCACTTAAATAAGATGTTTGATTTTTGTAATCACTATTGTTGCTTTGCCAGAAGTCGAGAAGCAAATACTTTCCAGTAAAGGTTTTTAACGAAATTTTGTTTTTACTAGTATCTATATAATTAAAGTCTGGAGCAGCTTCGTTAATTAAAAATAATTTAGGATTTGATTTCACAATATCACTTAAGCTATTTTTCAATCCTGACAATTGATTACTTCTTGGAAACTGTTTGCAAGCAGACTGAACCATTTTGTAAATATCATTTGCATCAATTGCACTTACTTTGTTTGCATAGAATAAGTAGAAATATTTCAATGCAGGACTATTGGTATTTGCAATAGTATTTGTGCTGTAGTCCTTAATCAAACTCTTAATTGATTTCTTTTCTTCTTTTGCAATATTAATGATACTATCTTTTTCTTTTTGTTTATATAGGGTATCAATAGTTGCTTGTTTGTTTTTTTGAACAATTAGCAATGAATCGAACTTGCTAATAAAATTATGTAATGCCTGTGATGCTGTAGAGCCAATGGTTTGGTAAGATTTATATTCGTAAATATTTGCATTAATAGTTATTTCTTTAGTATCATTCACAAACCAGATTTCTGGCATGCTGTCAATCTTTATAGCATACAATTCTTCATCATTTTTTAATGACTTTAAAGTATAATTTCCTTTGGTGTCAAGGGTGCAGGTGTCTAAAACAATAACATTATTTGTTGCTCCAAAACTGATTAAAGAGATTCTTTGCCTAGCACTGTTTTTAATATTTCCTTTTACGGAAATAGTTTTAAAGTCGTGTTGTTGACAACTCGCAAAAAAACTAATGATTAAAATATAAAAACTAAATTTCAGCATTTTATGAATTTAGTTTTTGTGTCAATAATTCTGTTACAATTTTAGGGTCAGCTTTGCCTTTACTAATCTTTTTTACTTCACCAATAAACAAACCAATCAGTCCTTTTTTTCCCTTTCTGTATTCAATAACTTTTTCTGGCATACTTTCAATTACAGTATTCACCCAACCCTCAATTTCATTGCTATCATTGGTTTGTAGCAAGTTTAATTCTTCGGCAACTTGCAATGGATTTTTATTTTCTGTAATAACAATTGGTAAAATTTTAGTAGAAGCAACAGAGAAATTCACTTTGCCTTCATCGATTATTTTAACAAGTTCTGCAAGAGTATTTGGGTTCAAATTAATTTCATCAATACTCAAATTATTTTCATTCAAATATTGTTTTATCGGACCAACGATAAAGTTTGTAATAGCTTTATAATTTGTAGAAAATTTTGTTGTTGCATTAAAAAAATCAGCAATTGATTTGTCATCGCAAAGCAAAGAGGCATCATAATCATTTAGACCAAATTCTTGCTTGTATTGAATTGCAAGATCATTGGGTAATGTTGGCAAACTTGATTTGATATTAGAAATATATTCTTGAGATAAATTAAAAGGGGTTAAATCTGGGTCAGCAAAATATCTGTAATCATTCGCATCTTCCTTATCTCTAATGGAACTTGTAGTGTCTGTATTTACATCATAACTTCTTGTTTGTTGCACAACAGCTCCACCATTTTCAACAAGTTCAATCATTCTTTTTATTTCGGCATCAATAGCTCGTTTTACGTTGCGAATTGAGTTTACATTTTTGACTTCTACCTTCGTACCCAATTTTGTTTCCCCTTTTAAACGAATGGAAACATTCGCATCACAACGTAAGCTTCCTTCTTCCATATTTCCATCACAAACACCTATCCAACGTACTAGTTTTCTAATTTCTGTTACATATTGAAAAGCTTCATCCGATGAATGAATGCAAGGCTCTGTAACAAATTCAAGCAAAGGAGTACCAGCTCTATTTAAATCAATGCAAGTATCTGTTTCGTATAAATCATGTATACTTTTTCCCGCATCTTCTTCAATATGAATTCTGTTTAATTGAATATTCTTTTGAGTTCCATCGATTTTTATTGGCACAACCCCTCCTTTACAAATGGGTGTAGTGTGTTGCGAAATTTGATAACCTTTTGGAAGATCTGGATAGAAATAATTTTTACGGGCAAAATAATTTTTACTAACAATTTCACAATTGCAAGCCAAGCCAAGCATTACGGCAAAATCAATTGACTTTGAATTTGTTTTTGGTAATGTTCCAGGATGGCCTAAGGTTATAGGGCTTACATGTGTATTGGGTTCTGCACCAAATGCAATACTGTCCCCACAAAAAAGTTTTGTATTCGTTTGTAGTTGGGCGTGAACTTCCAATCCTATTACTGCTTCATATTTTGATGTATCCATTGATGCAAAAATAGGGTTGCGTAATGATTAAGTAATTTTCAAAAAAATTACATTGTTAAACTTTGAATATTGGTATAAACTACTTTGGAGATTTCTTGAATTATTTTAGGCAATTTTTTTTGGTCTTTTCCTTCTGTCATTACAGTAATTAAATATGGGTTGTTATTAATATATATAATCCCTGTTTCGTGAAAAGCATGATTATTCTGATTGCCTTTTTCGCCAAATTTATGAGCAATTCTTGTGTTAGGTGGAATGCCTTTCACAATACCTTCAGTGAAATCACATTGGCTAAGCAGAGTTAAAGCATAATCTGAATTTTCGAAACTTAAATAGCTTCCATTGTATAATGCCAACCAAAAAAGTGAATAATCTTGAGCAGAAATAACGGCATCATTATTTGTTAAGTCTTTGCTCAAACCCAAGTCTGTAATGGTTTTTGTAAGTTCTGCTAAAGGAATATTGTTCATTAATAACATTGTTGCATTATTATCAGAATGAACAATCATATATTTCAATAAATCTCTTATTGAATAACTATTTCCTAGTTTAATATGTTCTTTCAAAAACTCTTGTTTTAATCCTTTTGATTCTTGAGTTATTTGATTAAACGTGAGTTTCTGTTCAAGGAAGTTTGGTTTTTGTTCAGATATCCTAAGGTAAGTAATCATAAGTGGAACTTTGAACAAAGATCCTGGTTGGTACTTTAATTCATTGTTTATAGACATCCATTCGCCTTTCCCAAAAACTCTTATATAGACAGAAGCAGAATTAATATCTCCCGTTGTTTTCATATTTTCAATTAAGTCTGATAAAGAATTTCTGATGCTGCTAAAACTTTCAGCTTCGCAGGTTTTTTCGGCAAATAATAATGGTTTGATAAATTTTCTTCCAGATAATCTGCTAAAGTTTACACCACAAGAACTAGCAAAAGTTGGGGTACTTGGTATTGTTTCTAGGATTTGTGGCGAATGATGGTTAGCGATGTTGACAAAAGAGTAAGAAATAATGGCACCAAATAGTGCTGATATTCCCATAAAATAAACAGGAACTTTTTTTGTAATGAAATTCATAAAGCAATAATTAGGTGGTAAAGGTAACGTTGATTGAATAGTTGTGATTTAAAATTAATGAATGATGGTTGAATTATTTTCCAGATTGCTATTTTTACAAAATGAATAAGTTTTTAATTGTTGGATTAGGTAATATAGGCAACGAATACGCAAATACTAGACACAATATTGGTTTTGATGTTGTGAATGCTTTTGTAATTAAAAATAATGGAATGTTCAAGCAAGACAGACTTGCCTACATTTCAGAAGTTAAATGGAAGGGAAAGATTTTTGTATGTGTTTTACCAACAACCTTTATGAATCTTAGTGGCAAGGCTTTTAAATACTGGATGGATAAAGAAAAAATTTCGCTTGAAAATACATTGACTATTTTAGATGATTTGGCTTTGCCATTAGACAAATTAAGGCTTCGTCCAAATGGTAGTCACGCTGGTCATAATGGATTACGAGATATAGAATTGATGGTTGGTACAAACAATTATCCAAGGCTCAGATTTGGAATAGGTAACAACTTCCCAAAAGGTATGCAAGCAGATTTTGTTTTAGGCAAATGGCAACCAACAGAAATTCCTACAGTTAAAATTAAAATAGAAAAATCAATAGAGGTTATAGAGAACTTTGCTGCAATTGGAATAGAAAAAACAATGAATCTTATAAATAACCTTTCCTTTAAACAATAAAACCCTCTTTTTTTAAGTTATTAATAGTTTATAGAATTGTTAGCTATGATTTGATTGCATAGTCAAATCAATTAATCATTAGCAATTAAAATAAATTATTAATATGAAGATATTCTGCATTGGAAGAAATTATGCTGAGCATGCAAAGGAGCTAGGCAATGCAGTGCCCGAAGAGCCCGTTGTTTTTATAAAACCAAAGTCGGCTTTAATTCAAGGAAATACAATTTTTTATTACCCACAATTTAGCAACGAACTTCATTATGAAGCAGAATTGGTATTACATATTTGTAAAAATGGAAAGCACGTTCCTGCTAAACACGCTTCAAAATATTATAACCAAATCACTGTTGGAATAGACTTTACAGCACGTGATATACAAAATCAACTTAAAGAAAAAGGGCTGCCTTGGGAAAAAGCCAAAGCATGGGATGGTTCTGCCTTTGTTGGTAAATGGCAAGACATCAACAAATATAAAATGCCAGTTAAATTTTCTTTAAACCTCAATGGAACACAAGTTCAAAATGGCAATAGTGACGATATGATTTTTTCGTTTGATAAAATTGTTGCTAATATCTCAGAATATTTTTCTTTAAACATTGGTGATATGATTTTCACAGGCACTCCTGCTGGAGTTGGGGAGTGTGTGGTTAGTGATATGTTAGAAGGTTTTTTAGAAGGAGAAAAAGTGTTTCAGGTTGAAGTAAAGTAAGTTGCACAAAATAAACTTCCAAAAAAAACGTTATCCATTTAGTAACCCTATAATAGTCCGTTTATGCTAAATCGCGATACCTTATTAAATGCATATAAGCTTATGATGGCTTCTAAAGTTATGAGTGAAACTTATGATGCCAACAGAACTATTTGCAATTATGTTCACTCTTCTTCTCGTGGACACGAAGCCATACAAATTGCTACTGGTTTACAACTTCATCAACACGATTGGGTTAGCCCTTACTATCGTGATGATGCAATGATGATGGCCATGGGCTTCGAGCCTTATAAACTAATGCTTCAGTTACTGGGAAAAAAAGATGATCCATTTAGTGGTGGACGCTCTTACTATTGTCATGCAAGTAATGCTGGTAATGGACATCCTGGAATTATCCATCAAAGTAGTGCAACAGGTATGCAGGCAATTCCTACAACTGGTATTGCACAAGGATTACAATACATTGAACTAAATAAATTAACAGTTTTAAATAAGGGTCACGAAGGAGAAAATCCTATTGTGGTTTGTTCAATGGGTGATGGTGCTGTTACAGAAGGCGAAGTTAGTGAGGCTTGGCAGTTTGCTGTTTTAAAAAGATTGCCAATTATTTATTTGGTGCAAGATAATCAGTGGAGCATTAGTGCAAGTGCAGATGAGTTTAGAGCAATGAATGCTTATGAATATGCAGAAGGCTTTAAAGGGATGAAGCGTTTGCAATGCGATGGTAGTGATTTTTTGCGTAGTTATGAAACTATGCAAATTGCTATTGAATATGCACGAACAGAACGTTTACCAGTTTTAGTTCATGCAAAAGTTCCTTTGTTAGGGCATCATACAAGTGGTGTTCGTAAAGAGTTTTATCGTTCAAGAGAAGATTTGCTAAGACATGGTTTATATGATCCTATTCCTAAATTAAGATTGTTATTAACTGGTTCTGGGTTTAGTGAATTTGAAATAAATGAAATAGAAGCTCAGGTAGGAAGAGATGTTTCAGAATCTTTTGCAAAGGCACAACTTGCTTCAGACCCTGATGTTTCTAGTATTGAAGAACATATTTATGCCCCAACACCAGTTACTCATGAGGTCGGTGTAAGAGAACCATGGAATGGTGAAAAGATAATGATGGTAGATGCTGCATTGCATGCTATTGAAGAGATTATGCGTGAATACCCTGAATGTATTTTTTATGGTCAGGATGTGGGTAAAAGATTAGGGGGTGTTTTTCGTGAAGCTGCAACACTTGCTGAAAAGTTTGGTGATAATCGTGTATTTAACACCGCTATTCAAGAGGCATATATTGTTGGTTCAACCGCAGGTTTGAGTGCAGTTGGTGTTAAACCAATTGTTGAAGTACAGTTTGGAGATTATGTTTATCCAGCCATTAATCAATTGGTAAATGAAATATCACGATCGAACTATTTAACCAATGGAAAATTCCCTGTGCAAATGGTATTGCGTATACCAGTTGGCCCTTATGATGGTGGAGGCCCATATCATAGTGGAAGTATTGAAAGTACATTATTGAGTATTAAAGGGATTAAAATTGCTTATCCCTCTAATGCTGCAGATATGAAAGGTCTGATGAAAGCAGCATTTCACGACCCGAATCCGGTTGTAATGCTTGAACATAAAGGATTGTATTGGAGTAAAGTTACAGGAACTGATGCAGCTAAAACAGTTGAACCTAGTAGTGACTATATGTTACCTCTTGGAAAAGCAGCTGTTGCATTGCAAGCAGATGATGATAAAGTAAAAGCTGGAGAAACAGTTTGTATAGTTACTTACGGAATGGGTGTGCATATTGCTCGTAATGCTGCTAAAGAATTTAATGGTAATGTAGAGATTGTTGATTTACGCTCTTTATATCCTTTGGATGAAGAATTGGTTTTTGCAGAGGTAAAAAAACATGGTAAGGTGATAGTTTTAAGCGAAGAACAACAGAGTAACTCTTTTGCAGAATCACTATCACTTAGAATTTCAAATGCTTGTTACCATTTCTTGGACGCCAAAGTAGAGGTTTTAGGTGCTTTGGATTTACCAGCAGTGCCAATTAATATTGTATTAGAAAAAGCAATGCTACCAACTGTTGAAAAACTTGTAGACAGAATTGAAAAGTTGATGGCTTATTAAATAATTTGATCAATTAAGTAATAGTTTTATTTGTAAAGGCCTTGAACATCTTAATGTTCAGGGCTTTTACATTTTATATTACTTTTTTTATCGAGATAACAACCAAGCTACTATATTTGCAGCCCAAAACGGCGAGGTAGCTCAGTTGGTTAGAGCACAGGATTCATAACCCTGAGGTCACGAGTTCAAATCTCGTTCTCGCTACAAAGCCCCTTAAATGGGGCTTTTTTGTTTAATTTTTTTCAAAATACAGATGAGATAATGAAGCTAAACTTACTTAAAATCATCTTTTACAATTACGAACCTTCTGAGTTGTAATCCTGATATATTTCCGTAGTAATTTAAATTATTTCATTGACTGTTTTAATTTCTCAAGGGCTTGCCACTTTTTAAAATACTTTGTATCCTTTCTAATGTTTTTCTTTCGCCACAAAGAGAAAGAAAAGTTTCTCTTTCAAGGTCTAACAAATACTGTTCATTTACAAGTTGTGGTTCGCTAAGGTCACCTCCACACATTACATAGGCAAGTTTACGTGCCACAAAAGCATCATGTTCAGTGGCATAATTACCACGCAACATTCCATTAATACCAGCATACATAGCACCCAATGCACTTTTCCCCAATACCTTAATATCATTGCGTTTGGTTGGCATTGTATAGCCTGCATCATAAATTTCTATCACAGAATTTTTTGCATTGGCAATACGTCTACCTAGATTCATCACCACTTCATCTGTACCTTTTCTTAAAATGCCCATATCAAATCCCTCGGCAGCACTAGTGGCTACTTTTGCTGTGGCAATAGCAAAAAATCTTTCTTTTAAAGTATTGGTTTCAGGTTCTCCGTCGTGTAGTTCATCACTGGCACGCAAAACAAATTCTTTGGTGCCACCACCACCAGGAATAAGGCCAACACCCAATTCTACCAAACCAATATAAGTTTCAGCAGCAGCACAAACTTTATCTGCATGCAAACTCATTTCACAGGCTCCACCAAGGGTCAAAC
This sequence comes from Chitinophagaceae bacterium, assembly GCA_947455425.1. Classification (GTDB taxonomy): domain Bacteria; phylum Bacteroidota; class Bacteroidia; order Chitinophagales; family Chitinophagaceae; genus CAIVPM01. The sequence continues at coordinate 9,683 of CANGOT010000008.1, forward strand.
CGTGTGGTGCTACTACCACAGGAATACTGCTATATCTGCAACGCATCATTGTGTTTTGAAACATACGAATGGCCATATCCAGCTCGTCATATTCCTGCTCAATAGCATACATGAATATCATGCCCACATTAGCACCTGCACTAAAATTAGCTCCATCATTGGCTATCACCAAACCTTTAAATTTCTCTTCGGCAATGCTGATTGATTTGTTAACAGCTTCCAACACTTCCCCACCAATCGAATTCATTTTAGTATTCCATTCTAGCCCTGCAACATCATCGCCAATATCGTATAATCTACAAGCAGCATTTTTCCATATGGTTTTATCTGCATTGTTTTTTAGAATTAAAAAAGCTTCACCACCAGGAATTTCTTTGTATTGTTTTGATCCAATATCATAACACAATTTTTTACCATTCTCTATTTTATAAAAAGAAGAAAATCCTGCTGCAAGCATTTCATTTACCCAGCCAGAAAGCATGTATCCACTGGCTTTCATTTGTTCAGCTGTTTTATCTATGCCCAATGTATCCCAAGTTTCAAAAGCTCCAATTTCCCAGCCAAAGCCAGCCATCATAGCATCATCAACTCTATAAATTTCATCACTGATTTCGGGAATACGATTGGCGATATAAGAGAATAATGAATAATGAAACTGACGATAAAAATCTCCCGCTTTATCTGTAACAGCACATAATGCTTTGATACGTGTTTTTAAATCTTCGATAGATTTTGCAGTTTCAAGAGCAGCAAATTTTGGTTTCATCCTTGCGGCATATTCCATTGTTTGCAGGTTCAGCGTTAAAATTTCTTTGCCCGCATCTGATTTCATTTTTTTGAAAAAACCCTGGCCAGTCTTATCTCCCAGCCAATTATTTTCAACAACTTTATTTAACCAAGATGGTATGTTGAAAATATCAATAGCTTCATCAGTTGGGCAATTATCGGCTACACCTTTTGCCACTTTAACTAATGTATCAATACCTACTATATCGGCAGTTCTGAAAGTAGCCGATTTGGGACGACCAATAACAGGACCAGTTAAGGCATCTACTTCATCAATACTTAAACCCAGCTTTTCCATTATGTGAAAAATGCTCATAATACTAAACACCCCAATTCTATTGGCTATAAAAGCTGGAGTATCCTTACATAACACAGTTGTTTTGCCTAAAAACAAATCGCCATAATGCATTAAAAAATCTACTACTTCTTGTTTGGTATCTGGTGTAGGAATGATTTCTAACAAACGCAAATAACGTGGTGGATTGAAGAAGTGTGTACCACAGAAGTTTTGTTTAAAATCATCGCTTCTGCCTTGAGATAATAAATGAATAGGAATTCCAGATGTATTGGACGTAATCAGCGTGCCTTGCTTTCGGTATTTCTCTATTTGTTCATACACTTGTTGTTTAATGTCTAAACGTTCTATCACTACTTCCATAATCCAGTCACACGAAGCAATATCTTTCATATTGTCTGTGAAATTGCCAGTAGTAATCTTCTTTCCCACATCTTTTGTAAATACTGGACTTGGATTGCTTTTAATAGCGGCAGCTAACGCATCATTTACTATTTTATTTGGGTCGTGTTTTTTGCCATCTTCCTGTTTGGGTTGGATATCTAATAATAAAACCTGAACACCAATACCTGCAAAATGACAAGCAATTCGGCTACCCATTACGCCACTACCTAGTACGGCTATTTTTTTAATAGAACGATTCATATGAAATGTTTTCTGCTCGAAACAAAACTACATAAAAAATAGTTAGCTATGCAACTAATTCTCTGGCTATTACTGCTCCAAGTTTTGCATTGTGTTTGATGAGTGCGATATTTGCTTCAAGACTTTCGCCGCCAGTATGTTTTGCTATGTATTGCAAGATGAATGGGGTTACGTCTTTGCCTGTAATATTATTTTCATCGGCTGCCGCAAGTGCTAATAAAATATGATTTTCCATTTGTGCTGCTGGCACTTCAAACTCTTTTGGAATTGGGTTCGCAATAAGTACAGAGCCATTTAAACCTAAGCTCCATTTTATTGACAGCATTTCAGCAATTTCCTTTGCAGTGTTTAGTTGAAGAGGGGTTTTAAATTCGCTTTCATTTGAATAAAAGCTAGGAAATGTTTGTTGATTGAATGTTACAACAGGAATTCCTTTTGTTTCCAAATATTCCAATGTTAACCCAATATCTAAAATTGATTTAATTCCTGCAGAAATAACAGCCACAGAAGTTTCTGCCATTTCTGTTAAGTCTGCACTAACATCCATGGTAGTTGCAGCACCACGATGCACACCTCCAATACCGCCTGTTACAAAAATTTTTATACCAGCCATTGCAGCAATTCGCATTGTTGCAGCAACAGTTGTAGCTCCAAATAATTTTTTGCTCACGACGTATGGCATATCACGTAAACTTACCTTCCAAACGTTTTTTTCTTTTCCAAATGTTTCTATTTCATCGTCAGATAAACCAACACAACATTTACCATTAATAACAGCTATTGTTGCTGGAATAGCACCATTATCTCTAATAATTTGTTCGACAGCCAATGCTGTTTCAACATTTTTAGGATAAGGCATACCATGTGAAATGATAGTGCTTTCTAATGCAACAATAGGTTGATTGTTTTGTAATGCTTGCTGAATTTCTAGGCTAATTTTTAAGAAAGAATTTGACATTTGTTTTTTATAATATGTGTAAAGTAAAGATTTTTTTTCTTGATTTGAGTAAACCCCCTTTACTTTGCCACGCCTAAATAAAAAAAGGGCTCCTCTGTAGAAACAGAGCAGCCTCTAACGATTGCTTGCCATATGAAAAAAGTTCTAGTTCATTTAGAACTGTAAAATTTGTTTGTTTCCGGCCTTTAACGATTTGCTTCTCTCTCGATTGCTAGCCATTTTGAATTTGATAAGTCAAAAATAGTATTTGCCTGTTTTGTATAAAAACAAATATTGGGCAATAATACTATATCAAAACTTTTAAAATTTTGTTAAAGTCATTGATATCATTGAGTTTGACGCAAAATTATTTACGATGCCCAACCGCTCAAACGACATATTATTTCAACTAATAAAGTCACTTCAGAAAGCTGAAAAGAGGCATTTTAAGCTTTATATCAAAAGAAATTCTAACAATGATGATTTAAAAATTATTCATTTATTCGATGTTCTAGACAAGTTAGAGGAATACGATGAAAAAAACATTTTAAAAAAACTTCCGTCAATACAGAAAATACAATTAGCGAATCTTAAATCGCATTTATACAAACAGATTCTTTCGTCATTGAGATTGCTTAAAACCACTGATAATATTGATTTGCAGCTTAGTGAAAGTCTCGACTTTGCAAGACTTTTGTATAATAAGGGCTTGAAATTACAAGCACTAAAAATCCTTGAAAAAGCAAAAGAACTTGCTAGAGCTAATCAAAAGTTCAATTCAATGGCCCAAGTTATTTCGCTCGAAAAAAAAATAGAAACCTTACACATTACGAGAAGTTCAATCGATAGAACAGAAATTCTTACAAGGGAGGCTTTAGATATCAGTGGGCATATTGATCGGGTAACACGTTTATCTAATCTTACACTAATGCTTTATCGTTGGTATGTTCAATATGGTCATGCAAGAAATGAAGAGGACGAAAAAGATATTAAAGCATATTTCAAAAGCAATGTTCCCCCAAGCGAGAATGCGGTAAATGGGTTTTATGAAAAATTATACTTCTATCAAAGCTATTGCTGGTATGCATTCATTAGACAAGACTTTTTGATGTATTACAGATATAGTCAAAAGTGGATGAACTTGTTTGAGGAAGATAAGTTAATGATCGCAGTTGAAACTGGTCATTATGTAAAAGGAATGCATAATCTACTAAACGCGATGTTTGATTTAAGATACTTTTCTAAATTTGAGTTGATACTGCACAAGTTTGAAGAATTTGCCAAAACTGATATAGCGAATCAATATGATAATTTTAGGGTACATACTTCTATTTATATCAACAGTGCCAAGATAAATCAGCATTTGATGAAAGGAACTTTTGCTGAAGGTGTTAAAATGATTCCACACTTAATCGAAGAGTTGAAAGAATATGAACTATTTGTAGACCGACACAGAATTGTTGTGTTCAATTATAAAATTGCTTCACTTTATTTTGGAAATCAGGAATATGAAAAAGCAATTGACTATCTTAATTTGATAATTGATTCAAATGCTGATTTGCGTTATGACCTGCAATGTTATGCCCGTTTGTTGCACTTAATGTCTCACTATGAATTAGGGAATGATGCTATTATTGAGTCACTTACAAAATCGGTGTATCGTTTTATGTCTAAGATGAAAAATCTAACTGTGGTGGAAGAAGCGATTTTTAAATTCTTAAGAGATACATTTAATATTTCTACAAGAAAGCTAAAGCCCGAGTTTGAAAAACTGTTAGACAAAATCAAATACCTTGAAAAGAACAGATTTGAAACCAGAGCATTTGCTTATCTAGATATCATTTCCTGGGTCGAAGGAAAAGTTTTTGAAAAATCAATGGCAACGGTGATTTTCGAGAAATATAAAGCAAGTAAGACAAGAAACTATTAGCAACTATTTGTTGTCATTTGTTAGTTTTGCCTACTTTTGAAAATTACACTTCGAAAATGATTGCAAAAAATACAAATATTTCCATTCCAGACTTTACTCTTTCTCCCAGAATAGATCAGGTTGGTGTTGAAGAAAGAGCCTCAAGATTTACAAAAAGAAGTATCAAAGCAGAGACTAAGAAAAATGGCTTATTGCTTACTTTAAATATGATTGACCTTACCACTTTAGAAGGAAAAGACACTAAAGGAAAAGTTCAACAACTATGCTATAAAGCACAGCATTTACACGATGCATATCCAGGTTTGCCAACTGTTGCAGCTGTTTGTGTGTATCCTTCAATGGTTAAAATTGCTAAAGATGCATTGGGAACTAGTGGGGTAAAAGTTGCTGCAGTAGCAACTGCATTTCCTAGTGGACAAGCACCTCGTGATGTAAAAATCAGAGATACGAAATTTGCTGTTGCAGAAGGTGCAGATGAGATTGATATGGTAATTTCTCGAGGTAAATTTTTAGAAGGAGAATATAATTTTGTTTTTGATGAAATAGCTGCCATTAAAGAAACTTGTGGCAATGCTCGTTTAAAAGTAATTTTAGAAACCGGAGAGTTAGTTACTTATGATAAAGTACGCCGGGCAAGTGATATTGCAATGTATGCCGGTGCCGATTTTATTAAAACATCCACTGGAAAAATTTCTCCAGCTGCAACAATGCCTGTAACGTTGGTAATGTTAGAAGCCATCAGAGATTTTTATTATAAAACAGGAAAAATGATTGCAATGAAGCCAGCTGGCGGAATCAGTAAAAGCAAATTGGCGTTGCATTATTTAGTGATGTTACAAGAAACTTTGGGCACTGCGTGGATGAATAATGAGTGGTTTAGGTTTGGTGCAAGCAGTTTGGCAAATGATGTGTTGATGCTACTAGAAAAAGAAAGAACTGGTGTGTATCAAAGTGCAAACTATTTTTCAATAGATTAATTTACTTCACAATCCTACTCTGGATTTGATTACAAATAACAAACAATGGCTAAAGCAAAAAATAATACAATTAAACTTAGCTTCGACACACAATATGCTCCAGCTCCAGAGAGCAAGAGTAGTGCTAAAATAGAAGCGAAGTATGATTTGTTCATTAATGGAAAATTTGAAAAACCCTCAAGTAAAAAATATTTCGATACCATCAATCCTGCAACAGAAGAAAAATTGAGCGAAGTAGCAGATGCAAATGCTGCTGATGTTGATAAAGCTGTTAAAGCTGCTCGTGTTGCTTATGATAAAACCTGGAGTAAAATGCCTGCAAAAGAACGAGCAAAATATATGTATCGTATTGCAAGAATGATTCAGGAAAGAGCCAGAGAATTTGCCGTGATTGAAACTTTAGATGGTGGCAAACCCATTCGTGAAAGTAGGGATATTGATGTGCCTTTGGTGGCAAATCATTTCTTCTATTATGCAGGTTGGGCAGATAAATTAGAATATGCTTTTCCTAATAAAAAAATAGCACCTTTAGGCGTTGCTGGCCAAATTATTCCTTGGAATTTTCCATTGTTAATGGCTGCCTGGAAAATAGCACCAGCTTTGGCTACTGGAAATACTGTAGTTTTAAAACCTGCCGAAACTACACCTCTAACAGCTTTAAAACTTGCAGAAATTATCCAAGAAAGTGATCTGCCTCCAGGTGTTGTAAATATTATTACAGGAGCAGGAGCAACTGGAGCTGCTATAGTTAATCACCCAGACATTAATAAAATTGCTTTTACCGGAAGTACCAATGTTGGCAAAATGATTCAAAAAGCAGTTGCAGGAACCGATAAAAAAGTAACACTTGAATTAGGTGGTAAAGCTGCAAATATCATTTTTGACGATGCTCCTATTGATCAAGCAGTTGAAGGAATTATTAATGGTATTTTCTTTAATCAAGGACACGTTTGTTGTGCAGGCTCAAGATTATTTGTGCAAGAAAGTGTGTATGACACCGTGCTGAGAAAACTAAAAGACAGATTGGAGAGTTTGATTGTTGGCGACCCTATGGATAAAAATACAGATGTTGGTGCCATTAACAGTAAACAACAAATGGAGAACATCCATAAGTATTTAAAAATTGGCGAAAAAGAAGGATTAGATATGTATCAAAGTAATTGTGTATTACCTAAAAAAGGATACTTTATTCGCCCAACTCTATTTACCAATGTTGCTCAAAGTAGCAGACTTGCTCAAGAAGAAATTTTTGGTCCAGTACTTACTATTCAAACTTTTAGAACCGATGATGAAGTAATTGAAAAAGCCAATAATACTGCATTTGGTCTAAGTGCAGGAGTATGGACAGACAAAGGTTCTAAAATATTTAACCTTGCAACTAAATTAAGAGCTGGAGTTATTTGGGCAAATACTTATAACAAATTCGACCCAACATCTCCTTTTGGAGGATACAAAGAAAGTGGTTATGGAAGAGAAGGGGGCTTGCATGGGTTAGGTGCTTATTTGATTAATTAGTTTTATTTATAATTAAATTTTTTAAAAATTATCGTTTAAACCAAGTTGTATGATGCGTATAAAACATCTATTTATTTTAGTAACTATTTCATTATTTTTTGCTTGCAAAAAGTCTGACACGAGTTCTGGAGCAACTAATTACACTTTTAGTATTACACAAAGTATTCCAAGTATCCAAGTATTGGATCAAGTATCGTTTAATGTAGAATCTGACCCATTGTATTGTAATATAACTAATATAAGTTGGTCGTTAAATGCCAGTCCATATACTAGTAGCTCAAATTTTGTAAAAAAATTTCAAGACCCAGGTAATTATAATTTATCTGTAACAATTGATTATTATGATAATAATAATGTCAAAAAAACTACTACATTAAACAAAACATTAGTTGTTGCAGATTTACCTAATAATATGGTAACACTAAATAAAATTGAAATAAACGCAATGCTTAATGCTGGGACATTTTATGTAAGTCCAAAATACTTTATGAAACTAAAATTATTACTTACAGAAAAAGATGAAAGTAATACTGAATCGATAAAATACATATCACCAGAGAACTCTCAAAATTGGGGAGTTGTTAATATGATTTATCCCATTTCATTTAATTTAAGTGCCCTTAACTATAAAATGAAGGTTTTTAAAACAGGAAATATTTATCCAAACTTAAATCAAACTTATCATACAGAAATTTCAATTCAATCTGCGAAACAATATTTGGGTAGTCAAGAACCTTTTGGATATTATGATTATTTTTATTTAGATTTAAATACGTATAGAAGTATTAAACCTTCTACAATAGATATAAGTAGTGGTAAGGGGGTTCAATATAAACTTTATGTAACTTGGAATTAAGTATTTACTTCTAAATATAATAACTTTGGAAGAGAGAGAAGGCGGTTTACACAGATTAGGAGCTTAACTAAATCTTTAAAAGATTAAACAAAAAACAATGACTCGATTGGAAGTTTTAAAAACATATAAAATCTATATTGGTGGCCAGTTTCCAAGAACTGAAAGTGGAAGATACTATACCCCTAAAAATAAAGCAGGGCAAGCATTTGCGAATATTTGCTTAAGCAGCAGAAAAGATTTTAGAGATGCCGTTGTTGCAGCACGAAATGCTTTTGGTGGATGGAGTGCAAAAGCTGCATTTAATCGTGGGCAGATATTATATCGTATTGCAGAAATGCTTGAAGGTAGAAAAGCACAATTTATTGATGAATTAATTAAACAAGATTCAACAACCAAACAAGCTGAAGCTGAAGTTAACACTTGTATTGATAGATTAATTTATTATGCAGGTTGGTGCGATAAATTTCAGCAAGTTATGGGATCTGTAAATCCTGTTGCATCTTCACATTTCAACTTCTCTGTACCCGAGCCAACAGGTGTTGTAGCTATTGTTGCTCCTCAACAAACATCTTTATTAGGGTTGGTTTCTGTAATTGCTCCTGTTATTGCTGGAGGTAATACTTGTATTGTTTTAGCAAGCGAAACAAAACCACTTTGTGCTGTAACTTTTGCTGAAGTTTTAAACAGCAGCGATGTAAGTGGTGGGGTAGTTAATATTCTTACTGGAAAGCCTGGTGAACTAGTAAAATACTTTGCTGACCATATGGATGTTAATTCAATTATTTATTGTGAGAATGACGTTGAAACAAAAAAGCTAATTCAAGAAAAAGCTTCACTAAATGTAAAAAGAGTTGTGTTGTATGATAAAATAAAATGGAATACAGATGAGGCTGAAACACCTTATTTTATTATGGATACACAAGAAATAAAAACAACCTGGCATCCTATTGAAAATATTGGTGGTGCAAAAGCAGGATATTAGTAGTTTGTTTTATGACAAAATATTCCGACATCTTAATTGCATATCAATCAGCAACAAATTATCCTGATCTAGTTGCTAAGCTCATCCATTTAGGTATTCAGTCATATACAGTTGATGTCGTAACAGAAACTGTATTATATCGATTGGCAGATGGAGAGAATATAATGCACAATGGTAACAGCATGAGAGATGTGGAAGTTAGCTACAACGAAAAAAATACTATTCAAGCCATTCGGAATACACAAGAAGGTAAAAGTAATTATACAACATTTTTAGATCAAATTGCAAAAGCTGGTATACGGTTTTATGAAGCAACTTTAATTGGAAATAAGAAGCGTGTTACTTATATCGCAAGTGGTGGTTTTTATCAAGAAATGATTCCTCAATGACAATGAAGAATAAAATAATCGTATTGTATTTTGTATTTTTTTTTACAACTATTTTGAGTAGTAATTGCTTTACTCAAATAGATTCAGTGAGAAAAAGCAAAGACAATATTATAGTTAATAAAGATCCTCGTTTAGATATTCTTACTCAAAAACAAGCTCTTGTTAATAAACGCTCTCAAATGATGACGAGCAATGGATTGTATAAAGGTTATCGACTTCAGCTATTGAGCACCAACAATCGCAATCAAGCATTCAAACTAAAATATGATTTGCTTACAGCTTATCCTGATCAAAAGGCTTATGTTACTTATCAGGCTCCATATTTTAAAGTAAGATTTGGCAACTTTTTGCACAAAGACGAAGCAGAGAAAATACGAAAGCAACTCTCAAAAGCATACCCTGCTGGTGTTTTTGTTGTGGAAGATGCAATCGAATACACACCAAAAGATGATGAGGATATTAAATAAAATATAATGTTATCAGAAAAAATAAAAGCATTAGCTGCTGAATACTCTCAAGAATTTATTGCTGTTAGACATCATTTACACGCTAATCCTGAATTGAGTTATAAAGAATTTAATACTTCAACTTTCATTCAAGAAAAGCTTTCAAGCTTTGGAATAGCATCTATTGTTATGGCCACAACGGGTGTAGTTGCTGTAATTGAAGGGAAAAATCCAAATAGCAGAGTCATTGCACTTCGTGCAGATATGGATGCATTGCCAATTCAGGAAGGAAATGATGTGCCATATAAATCTTTAGTTGATGGTGTTATGCATGCCTGTGGGCACGATGTGCATACAACTTGTTTATTGGGTGCTGCAAAAATTTTAAATGAATTAAAAAACGAGTGGCAAGGAACTGTAAAACTTATTTTTCAATTAGGAGAAGAAAAAAATCCTGGTGGTGCAAGTTTAATGATTAAAGAAGGGGTGTTGCAAAATCCTGCACCAACAAAAATTGTTGCATTGCATGTGCATCCTGGATTGCAGTTAGGTAAACTAAGTTTCAGAAAAGGACGAGTAATGGCAAGTGCTGATGAAATTTTTATCACCATTAAAGGAAATGGAGGGCATGCTGCTGCTCCACATTTAACACAAGATACTGTTTTAATTGCATCGCATTTAATAGTTTCGCTTCAACAAATTATTTCTCGAAATTGCAACCCCACAAGCCCAAGTGTTTTATCTATTTGCTCAATTCACGGTGGAAATGCTACCAATATTATCCCAAGTGAAATAAAGTTGATGGGAACCTTGAGATGTATGGATGAACCTTGGCGTTATAAAGCTCATAAGCTTATCGAGCAGCAAGTAAAAGCTATTGTTGAAGGAATGGGTGCGACTTATGATTTGTTAATTGATGTGGGTTATCCAACGGTAGATAGTGATCCTGTCTTAACAGATCAGTGTACTTTATTTGCTAATGAATTTATGGGTGAAATAAATATTGAGGAAACTGAGTTGAGAATGGGTGCTGAAGATTTTGGTTATTATACACAACAAATTCCCGGATGTTTTTTTAGGTTGGGGGTTAGAAATGAGGAGCAAGGAATTATCCATAATGTACATACTCCTAAGTTCAATATTGATGAACGAGCTATAGAAATAGGAATAGGAATGATGAGTTGGTTAGGAGTCAAGGTTTATTAGTCAATTGTTAAAATTAAAAATATTCTGTTATTATATCTTACTTTCGCCCATTAAATAAAAAAAATGTCATCAACTTACATATCCCCAAAATTCCCTGTTGTAAAAGATTCACTTCACAGTGAACTTAGAAAAAGGGTATATAAATATTTCACCGACAATAAAATTAATCCAACAGGTAATGGAAATTTATTCTTTAAAGCAGCACTGTTAATTTCAGTGTTTGCAGCCCTATATATTCACTTGGTTTTCTTTCAACCTATTTGGTTTGTAAGTTTATTTGAGTGTGTTGTTTTGGGAGGTGTGATAGCTGCCATTGGTTTTAATGTAATGCACGATGGTAGCCATGGTAGTTTTAGTGAAAGTAAATTTATGAATAAAATTGCTGCTCATAGTATTAGTATGTTGGGTGCAAATCATTTTATGTGGAATATGAAACATAATATGATTCACCACACTTTTACTAATGTTGATGGGGTTGATGATGATATTGAAATTGGCATTTTAATGAGAATGGCTCCTACTCAAAAACGTTTAAAAGGACATAAATTTCAGCACATTTATTTTTGGTTTTTGTATATGTTGCTTTATATATTCTGGATTTTTTACACCGATTATAAAAAATATTTTGCTCAAAAAATTGGCGAAGTCCCTTTAAAAAAAATGTCTCCTACAGATCATATAATGTTTTGGGTTGTTAAAATTTATCACGCTGCGGTGTTTGTGGTAATTCCAATTTATTATCTTGGTTGGGCTTCTTGGCTAATTGGATTTATTATCATTACTTTTTTTGCTGGATTTGTGCTAAGCATTGTTTTTCAACGTGCACATACAGTTGAACAAACAGAATTTCCTGTTGCAAGCATTGAAGAGCATAAATTGCCCGATGAATTTGCAGCACACCAAATAAAAACAACTGCAAATTTTGCAACAAAAAGCAAATTGGTTAGTTGGTTGGTTGGCGGTTTAAATTTTCAAATTGAACATCATTTATTTCCAAAAATTTCTCACGTACATTATCCTGCTATTAGCAATATAATCCGCTCTGTTTGCAAAGAATATCAATTGCAATACATAGAATATCCAACGACAAGAAAAGCAATTGCTGCTCACGTGAGATTTTTGAGACAGATGGGTAGATATGATTAATAGTTATTCCCATTGTTTTCTTTAGTAACTTAATATCATTTTTTAATCCACATTTCATATTGGGCACTTAGTTAGTCCACTACATTTGGGAACTAAAATCATCAATAATGAACCCGAATCACTATGTAGCAATTATGGCTGGCGGCATTGGAAGTCGTTTTTGGCCTATGAGTAGAACCTCTTACCCTAAACAATTTCTGGATATTTTAAATAGTGGTAAAACTCTTATTCAATGGACATTTGATCGTTACGCTGCTTTTATTCCAAAAGAAAATATTTTTGTTGTAACGTCTGAAGAATATACAGATATCGTTGCAACACAGTTGCCAGATATGCCTGTTGAAAATATACTTGCAGAGCCAAGCAAAAAAAATACAGCACCTTGTGTTGCATACATAGCCTTTAAACTACTTCAAAAAAATCCTAATGCTTCTTTGGTGGTTGCACCAAGTGACCATATGATTTTGGATGGAGAAACATTTAAATCTATTACAACAAAAGCATTAGACTTTGTTGATAGAAACAATACTTTCATCACATTAGGTATTAAACCCAATCATCCAAATACTGGTTATGGCTATATTCAATACGATACAGATGCTGTTGAAGATAATATTTTTAAAGTAAAAACATTTACCGAAAAGCCTAATCTAGAAATTGCAAAATCTTTTTTAGCAAGTGGCGATTTTTTATGGAATGCTGGAATTTTTGTTTGGAAAGCACAGGATGTTGTAAATGAATTTGCAGCCCAACAAGCTGAAATGTTTGAGCTGTTTGATAATGAAAAAGCCAATTTCAATACACCAAATGAAAAGGATGCTATTGGAAGAATCTATCCTTTATGCACTAATATTTCTATTGACTTTGCCATAATGGAAAAAGCAAAAAGCGTTTGTGTAATCCCTTCTTCTTTTGGATGGAGTGATTTAGGAACCTGGAATAGTGCTTATGATAATTTAGAAAAAGATTATTTAGGCAATGCTGTTGCAAGCGATAGCACTATTGTTATTGATGCTACAAAATGTATGGTATCTGCTCCGCCAGATAAAGTTGTTGTATTACAAGGGTTGGATGATTTTATTATTGTTGATACAAAAGATGCTTTATTAATCTGCAAAAAAGATAAAGAGCAAGCGATTAAGGAATATGTAGCTGAAGTAAAAAGGAGTAAGGGTGATAAATATTTGTAATGCATTTTTAATTGTTCCTTTTAGTGAACATATAAAATTATTACTATCTGTATTACTATTATCATTACCGATTTTTTTTATAAGTAAGTACTTAGAGAAAAAAATCCAACCCAGAAGTTCTGGTTTTCAATTTCTTATTTGGGTAATATCGGTAATAATTGTTTCGGCGGTTTATTTCTTTTTTGTTTTATGGATGTTCAACAAGACTATCTATTCAAAAAATATTATATAATCCTAAGTTTAATAAAAAGAGAAAACCTGCAATTTGCGGGTTTCTCTTTTTATTAATATTCAGCAAGGCAATTGCTTTATTTTCGCCACTTTAATTATTGCTATATGTCTGTTATTAACTATCAACAATATAAAAAGAATTTTTCTCCCGAAGGACTAATGAATATCTATAAGCATATTCTATTGCCAAGGATGATAGAAGAAAAAATGCTTGTGCTGTTGCGTCAGGGAAAAATAAGCAAATGGTTTAGTGGTATTGGACAGGAAGCTATTGCAGTAGGCAGCACCATTGCTTTACAACAAGATGAATGGATTATGCCTTTGCACAGAAATCTGGGAGTTTTTACTTCAAGAAAAATGCCTTTGCATAAACTTTTTATGCAGTGGCAAGGTAATAAAGATGGCTATAGTAATGGCAGGGAAAGAAGTTTTCACTTTGGTTCAATGGAACATCATATCTGTGGAATGATTTCTCATTTAGGTCCACAACTGGCATTGGCAGACGGAGTGGCATTAGCTTATAAATTAAAGAAAGAACAAAAAGTATCTTTAGCTTATACAGGCGATGGTGGTACTAGTGAAGGTGATTTTCACGAAGCCTTGAATGTAGCTGCTGTATGGGATTTGCCGGTAATTTTTATTATAGAAAATAATGGGTATGGACTAAGTACTCCTACCAACGAGCAATATTGTTGTGCCAGCTTGGTGGATAAAGCTATTGGCTATGGAATGAAAGGTTTAAAGATTGATGGAAATAATATTCTGGAAGTTTTTCATACCATAAAACAAGCAAGAGAGTATTGTATTAATGAGCAAAAACCAATACTGATTGAATGCATGACTTTTAGAATGCGAGGTCACGAAGAAGCAAGTGGTACTAAATATGTTCCTAAAGAATTGTTTGAAGAATGGGGGCATAAAGATCCGGTTAAGAATTTTGAACAGTTTATAATTGAAGAAGGTATTGTAACGGAAATGCAAATTGCAGATATTCGAAACGGATTTAGAAATCATATCGAATCTGAACTACAGATTGCTTATCAGGCAGCTGAAATGGTTGTAGATACTGCAATAGAACTAAAGGATGTTTACAGTCAGTCGACAGTAGACCGTCAACCGTCGACTGTCGACAGTAGACAGATGACTGAAAAACGGTTTATCGATGCAATTAAAGAAGGTTTGCAACAATCAATGCAACAGCACCAGAATCTTGTAATTATGGGACAAGATATTGCAGAATATGGTGGAGCATTTAAAATTACAGAGGGATTTGTTGAGCAGTTTGGTAAAGACAGAATTCGTAATACACCAATTTGCGAAAGTGCTATTGTTGGTGCTGCGTTAGGTTTGGCATTAGAAGGATATAAAAGCATCGTTGAAATGCAGTTTGCAGATTTTGTAAGTGTTGCCTTTAATCAAATAGTAAATAACCTTGCTAAAATACATTACAGGTGGGGTGTCGCAGCCAATACAGTTGTGCGTATGCCTACAGGTGCAGGTGTTGGTGCCGGTCCTTTTCATAGCCAAAGTAATGAAGCCTGGTTTACACACGTCCCTGGTTTAATAGTAGTGTATCCAAGCAATCCATACGACGCAAAAGGATTATTAATTGCAGCTATTAACAACCCCAACCCTGTGTTGTATTTTGAACACAAGGTTTTATACAGAAGCATTAGTGGTAAAGTGCCAACTGAATATTATGAAGTTGAAATTGGCAAAGCAAATACCGTAAATACTGGTGACGATATAACCATCATTACTTATGGTGCTGCTGTACATTGGGCTGTGGATTATGCAAAAGCCAATGCAGATATTAGTATTGAAATATTAGATTTAAGAAGTCTTGCTCCACTTGACTATACTGCAATTAAAAATGCAGTTGCAAAAACTGGTAAAGTTTTATTGCTACACGAAGACACATTAACTGGCGGCATTGGTGGTGAAATTAGTGCCTGGATAAATGAGCATTGCTTCGAAATGCTGGATGCACCTATACTTCGTTGTGCCAGTCTGGATACACCTATTCCTTTTAATATGGATTTAGAAAAGAATTTTTTAGCAAAAAGCAGGTTGGATGAGTGTGTG
>CANGOT010000009.1 GCA_947455425.1 Chitinophagaceae bacterium
ATGAAAAACTTGTTTCTGCAACAAGAAGTGGACTGTATCCTTCTATTACTGGAAGTTATTCCTTAAGTACAGGTTTTATAGATTACTTAAACTCAACAAATTTTTCAAAGACCCCTTATTTTACTCAACTTAACAACAACTTCAGGCAAAATATTGGTGTTGGCATTTCTGTTCCTATTTTTAATAATGGCACAAACAGAATTAATTATGAACAAAGCAAGTTAAATCTGCAAAATGTAAAAGTTACAGAAGAACAAATTGAGCAAAAACTAAAACTAGATATATATACAGCATACTCAAATGCACTGAACGCACTTCAAAAATTCAATGCCAGTAAAAAACAAGTTGAAATTAGCAATACTACTTTTGAGTTCGCCAAGAAAAGATATGATGTTGGATTATTAAGCACCATTGATTTTATAACTAATCAAAACAATCTATTGCGTGCCAAAAATCAACTATTATCAGATCAATACGATTATATTTTTAAAATGAAACTATTAGAGTTTTATAAAGGTCAGGGTCTAAAATTGTAGTTATCTTTTATAATATTGCCCAGTTACTAATTTAAACACGCGACCCTCTTGAAATTGTTTAAAAGTATTTGCTTCGGCAGTATGGGTATCAGCCCAAATTTTATACTGTGCTGGATTTATGGCCAATCCGAAAAGCCATTGGTTATAAGCATCAAACATTCCTTCTCTTACTAAAAAGCGTTGTTGATCGAATAATCGAAATGGAAATTTTTCATTTTTATTTTCATAAAACCAGCTCAAAATAAATTTAGTTCTAATTGCTGTAAGATATGTGGCAGTTAGACTTTCAGAGCTATTTCCCAAAGTTTGTAAAACAGTTTTTTCAAAATCATTTTTCGAGCTGTTTCCAGCATCTCCAAGATATAATATTTTTTTATAAGCATCTAAAATTATCTCTTTCATTTCTGCAGTTCGTGTTGTATAACTCTCTAAATTAATAAATATCTCTCCATAAATAATGGTCCAAAATAATTGATTGTTTTGTTTATAGTATAATGCTGCGTTATAATAATTATTAGAATAATTCGGATCTACTTCAATTCCTTTTTCATAATTTTTAATAGCTTCATTGTTCTTTTTTTCTAATAAATTCAGTTCTGCCCATTCACTATAAATAATGCCGCTATTGGGAAATTTTATCAGTGCGTTTTGATAAAGCTTACCACACTCTTTATACAATGCAATAGACTTATAATCCATTCCTAGTATCTGATAGGTTTGTTCATCGGCCGTTGCTGTATCGTTCAGCAGTTTTTTTGAAATTTCTATACTTTTAGCAAAATCTCTTTTCAAAAAAAGTAAATAAGCAAAATCTTTTTGGGCAGCAGTATTATTGGGTTCCTTTTCCAAAAGTTTATTAAATACCAAGTTGGCATTATCATAATCCCCATCATTCATAAGGCTTTTAGCCGTTTTATATAAGTCTGATGATGGCTGTGCATTAAGTAAAATTCCAACAAAAAAAGAAAGAATTATTGTAATCGTTTTTTTCATTCTGATATCTCCTATTAATTATTTTTGTAAAAGTAATATTTAGATTTCAAGCTTGGTTATTTAATACTTCTCAAGATTGAATCCCAAAAGGAATCAACTGTTTTCTCCCAAGTAAAACTAGCAGCTTTCTCATAACCCTCTTTAACAAGTTTGCTTCTTAAAATTTCATCTTTATAAATTAGTTGCATTTGTTCCGCTATTTTTTGTGAATCATCTGCCGAAGCATATAAAACAAAATTTTCAATGTTTTCGCATACATTATTACTTGCAATAACTGGTACACCACTTTGCATAGCCTCTATTACACGCAGTGGGAAATTAAAATTAAATGTTGGGAGTAAAACACAATATGCCGAAGCTGTAAGTTTGGCTAGTTTATATTCATCTAAATTGCTTAACAATATTACATCATCGCGGTATTTGTAGGTATCTAGCAGTTGTATCATTCTCTTGTTTTGGTTAATGCTACTAACAACAACCAATAGCTTCATACTACTTCGTTGCCATTTTTTAAATATGGAAAATGCTTTTAAAACATTCATTAAATTTTCATCTTCTGACAATAAAAAAAAGTCTCTTCCATCAGCGTATCCATCTTTTACTTGCATTATTTCTTCAAAACCTAAAGGTTTAAAGAAAGCTTTAGCAGCACCTTCTATCACTATAATTTTATCTCCATCAATATTATTTTTTTTCAGAATTTCATTTTTTATAGCATTTGATGAAACAATTATTTGCTTTGCTTTTATAATGCTTTTTCTTGTGCAATTATTAGTATCATCTAATACTAACAATTGGGGGTACGGAATAACAGAACTGCATACACCTGTAGTTTGAATTAATAAATCTGGATTATGTTTTTTTAAAGCAATAGACAATTTAATATTGTACCAATGACGTGAAAGGCCTTTAGCCCATAAAACTGGTGTAACAATGATTGAGGTAGTATTTTTCTCTGAATTAAAACGACCGCTATTGGTGTTATTAAAAATGAATATAAATTGATGTGTAGGGTTTTGCCGCACAATTTGATTAAACACTTCTTTTAAAAAAATGCTTTTATAATCTAATTCGTCGTCAACTAAAGCCAGTGTGTTAATAGCTATAACCATAGGACAAATGTAGTTGATGAAACAGTAAAAGTGTGTAGAACAAAAAGATAACCCTTAGTTACAGGCATTTATTTTTTTCACTTATTTAAAGGCAAATAAACATTTGCAAAAAATATAAAATCTTAAATGGTATAAGTTTTTAAAAAACAATACAGACCTTTGACAACAAATTAGCAAATCGCATGACGTTTACTCTTGCATTCTCTCCCTGTCCTAATGATACATTTATTTTCGACGCTTTAGTCAATAAAAAAATTGATACTGAAGGGATAGATTTTGAAGTTGTTTTAGAAGATGTTCAAACCCTTAACCAATGGGCACTACAAAGCAAAATTGATTTTACTAAAATTAGCTATGGCGTATTACCATTGATACTAAATAATTACCAGGTTTTGGAAAGTGGTGGAGCTTTGGGTAAAGGCGTTGGACCTTTATTAATTGCGAATAAAGAACTTCAAATTGAGAACAATGAAATTCAATCTTACCCGGTTGTTATTCCTGGTGAAAACACTACGGCTCACTTATTATTCTCTTTGGCTTATCCCAATGTAGTCAACAAAAAATTTATGGTGTTTAACGAAATAGAAGATTATGTGTTGAAAAATGAAAATACTTTGGGTGTAATCATTCATGAAAACAGGTTTACTTATCAGCAAAAAGGGTTAAAAAAAATTATTGACTTGGGAAGTTATTGGGAACAAAAAACAAATTCACCCATTCCTTTGGGTGGAATTGTTGTAAATAAGCGAATTAACAAATTATTAAGCAAAAAAGTGGATAGTTTAATTAAAAAAAGTTTGCAATTTGCATTTGAAAATTATCCACTGATTACCCATTATGTTAAACTACATTCACAAGAAATGGAAGTTGCTGTAATGCAACAGCACATTGACTTGTATGTAAATAATTTTTCTTTAGGCTTGGGAACTAGTGGACAAAAAGCGGTATTAAAATTATTAGACGTTTATCAACAGTTGCATCCTGAAGTTGAGGTTGATTATAAGAATATTTTTCTTCAACCATCTTAAATTAATATGTAAATGAAAATTGTTTTAAAACTCGAAGAATTTGGTTTACTGCTGTTGTTTTCAATAATTTACTTCTATTACTTTAATGGTTCTTGGGTTTTATATTTAAGTTTATTTTTTGTTCCAGATGTTTCTTTTGTTTTATATCTCATTACAAAAAAAGCTGGAACTATTGCCTACAATGTTTTCCATCACAAAGGTGTAATAACATTGGTAATTCTCTTAGGAATATTACTTAAAAATTATCTTATAACTCAAATCGGACTCATCTTTATTGCTCATAGTTGTTTTGATAGAGTCGCTGGTTACGGCCTAAAATATTTTGATAGTTTTGATCATACACATTTAGGTTGGATAGGAAAAAGCAAACACAAAAACACGTAATTCTTATGAATAATTTTCTGGAATCTGCCATCAAACAATTTGAATATTATAAATCGCTTGGCGAGAAAACATTTCATCAAATTGATGAAGAAAAACTATTTTGGCAATATAATGCTGAAAGCAACAGTATTGCAACAATTGTAAAACACTTATGGGGAAATATGCTCTCACGTTGGACAGATGTTTTAACTTCTGACGGTGAGAAGGATTGGCGAAATCGGGATGCAGAATTTGAAAATAATATTGTTACAAAAGATGAATTATTGAACAAATGGAACGCGGGTTGGCAATGTTTATTCGATGCTCTACATAGCTTAAACGAGGATGATTTAACAAAGCTTATCTATATAAGAAATCAAGGACAAACAGTTGTTGAAGCGATTAACCGACAACTCTGTCATTATAGTTATCACATTGGACAAATTGTATTTATTGGTAAAATGATTTGCAACGAACAATGGGCATCATTATCTATTCCAAAAGGAAATTCTAGTATATATAATCAAGAAAAATTTTCTCAAGAGAAACACAAAGAACATTTTACAGATGAGTTTATTAAACCTAAGCCTTAGGGTAATCGAAAAGCCAAAATTCCTTTTTTGCCTTTTCAAATTCACTCCATGAGTTCGTATTTATTTTTATTGCATAAATACCACAGGTTGGCATATCATCAATTTTTGTTGAGGTAAGTTCATTCACGAACTCTGTGATACCAGGGTTATGAGAAAAAATTGCAACACTATCAATATTATTATTGAGTGCTTTTATTGTTTTATAAAACACATCGGGCATTGCATGATACAATTCATCAATTTTCATAATATCACTCTCTGTTTTATTATATGCTTCGGCAAAATAAATCGCAGTTGTTAAAGCCCTGTTTGCTGTGCTTGACACAAATAAATCAATGGCAATATTTTTATCTAATAATCGCCTTGCCATCGCAGGAGCATCTTTGTGCCCACGTTCGTTAAGAGTTCTATCAAAGTCGGTTAATACCTTTAAATCCCAGCTGCTTTTTGCGTGACGAATGATGAGAAGTTGTTTCATAATGCAGTAAAAGTAAAAACTATCTCTCATAAAATACATTTGACTTCTAACTTTGCATGTATGTTACTACACATTCATCCAGATAATCCCAATCCACGCCACATAAAAACTGTGGTGGAGTGCCTTTTAGATGGTGGGGTTATCATTTATCCAACTGATACCATTTATGGCCTGGGATGCGATATTTTTCAACATAAAGCTATTGAACGAATTTGCAGAATTAAGAGTATTGATCCTGCAAAAGCCAACCTAAGTTTTGTGTGTTACGACTTGAGTGATTTAAGTAAATACACAAAGAGTATTTCTACACCACTATATAGAACCCTTAAAAATTATTTGCCAGGCCCTTATACTTTTATCTTGCCTGCAAGTAAAGAGGTACCCAAGATTTTACATAGTAAAAAAGACACAATTGGTTTGCGTGTACCTAATAATGAAATTGCAAAAACAATTGTTCAAGAATTAAATCATCCCATTTTATCTGCATCATTACCTGGCGAAATGGTAGAAGAATACACCGATCCAGAATTGATGTTTGAAAACTTTAATCACTTGGTTGATATTGTGATTGATGGAGGCATTGGGGGTTTTGTTCCATCTACCATTATTGATTGTACTAAAGATACATTTGAGGTAGTAAGAATAGGTGCAGGCGAATGGAATGAAGGATAATTTTTTTCTTCACCATCTATTTGCCAATCATTCTCTAAATTTACAAAGTAAATAATTTTATGAAGCTTAAGAGTTTGTGTATTGGGCTAATGCTATTGATGATTTGTACTAGCAGTTTTGCTCAGTTCAGAAAATATTCTAATGAATTTTTAAATATTGGTGCTGGTGCCAGAGGTTTAGGAATGGGTGGGTCACAAATCGTTTCTGTAAACGATGGAACTGCTGGTTACTGGAATCCTGCTGGATTGATATTCGTAAAAAATCATCCTAATTTATCTTTAATGCATGCAGATTATTTTGCAGGTATTGGCAAATATGAATTTGCAGGAATAGCACTGCCAACCAAGAACGAGAATCGAGTTTTAGGCATTAGTCTTTTAAGATTTGCAGTAGATGATATTCCAAACACTTTATATTTAGTGAATCCAGATGGTTCTATTGATTATAATAATATCTCATCTTTTTCATCTGCCGATTATGCGTTGCTTCTTTCATATGCTCAAGTTTTAAAGAAAACTGATAAAGAATTATTAAGCATTGGGGGAAATGTAAAAATTATTAGAAGAAGTGTTGGAAGCTTTGCAAGTGCCTGGGGTTTTGGTATTGATATGGGTGCAATGTATCATAAAAACAAATGGAAATTTGCAGCAGTATTAAGAGACGCGACTACAACTTTTAACGCCTGGAGTTTTACATTTACTGATAGAGAAAAAGAGGTGTTGTACTTAACAAACAACGATATTCCTGTTAAAAGCACCGAGCTTACTGCACCAAGATTAATATTAGGAGCAGGTAAAGATTTTAAAGTAAATGATAAACTAAACATTTACGCTGAAGCCAATTTGCATTTGACTTTCGATGGAAAAAGAAACTCTTTGGTAAGCTCAAATATTTTAAATATCGATCCCAATATTGGCATTGAAGCAGCTTACAATAAAGTTCTTTTTCTGCGTGCTGGTGTTTCAAATTTTCAACAAGCTTTAAGCGACGGAGATACTACCAATCAAAAGAAAGTTTGGATATTTCAGCCAAGCCTAGGTGCTGGTTTTAAGATAAATAACGTTGGCATAGATTATGCCTTTACCAACCTCGCCAATCAATCAAACCCTTTATACACCCATGTATTTTCGGTAAAGTTTGATTTAATTAATAATGTTAAAAAAAGAAAATAGTGTAAGTTTTAAAACCTACTTGCGTAAATCAATAACAAATATTATCAATTTATAAAAATGAAAAAAATCATCACATCAATTTTAGTGTTTAGTTTCTCAATCCTTAGCTTTTCTTTTGTTAAAGCACAACCCAAAGACCCTGTTACATGGACTTATGAAGCCAAAAAGAAAGACGATAAAACTTATGATTTAATCATCACGGCAACACTTCCAAAACCTTGGCATATTTATTCTCAAAACACGGGTGCCAATGGTCCAATTCCAACTACAATAAGTTTTAATGCAAATCCTTTAATTGTTAAACAAGGTAAAGTTGTAGAAACAGGAAAGCTCGTAAAAACTTATGATGAAAATTTTAAAACAAATGTTTTGTATTACAGCTATAAAGTAGTTTTTACACAAACAATTAAACTTAAAACAGCAGCAAAAACAACTGTAACTGGCAAAGTGGAATATATGACTTGTAATGATGAAATGTGTTTGCCTCCTGCTAAAAAAGCATTTACAATTAAGTTATAATTTTATTTACAATGTATGATTTTAGAGATACGATTGGGTGTGCATAAAATCGTACATCGTAATTCTATAGTCGAAATTTCCTTGAGCTCTAGTAGCAAAATTTTCTCTTAAATGAAAAAAATATTCCTTCTCGTTTTAGTTTCCAGTTTGTGTTTTTTTAGTTTCTCTCAAGATAGTTTGATTTGGAAGCTCGCATCAAAAAAACTAAATGATTCAACTTATCAACTATCAGCAAAATCAATTGTTCCAAAAGGTTGGCACTTGTATGGCATCAATAAAAATATAGAAGGATTAGAGAGCATAAAGTTTTCATTTCAGCTAGAGAATATTAAAGCTGTTGATGAAGTTTCATCTAGCAAAAAAGCTGAAACTATTAAAGACGTTTTGTTTGAAAATAAAGAGGTAAGTGTTTATACGAATGATGTTGAATTAAAACAAAACATTACAATAAAAGGAGTAGTTCCTGCAACAATAAAACTGGGTATTGTTGGTTTTGTCGCTAAAGAAACGGAGCTTGTTCCACTTGCTGAAACTCAATATGAGGTGGCTTTAGAAGGTGGTATTGCCACTTCTGCCAATAATATTAAGCTGGCTTCTATAGATGTAAAAAATCCTATCAGCCAATGTGGCGACAAAATAGAAAAAGGCAGTTTGTGGACAGTATTTTTATTAGGACTTGTGGGTGGTTTTATTGCATTATTTACACCTTGTATGTTTCCAATGATTCCTGTAACAGTTTCTTTTTTTACAAAACGTTCGCCCTCTCGCAAAAAAGGAATTCAAAATGGTTTGTTATATGGCTTTTTCATCTTTGCGATTTATGCTTTAGCCAGCACCCCATTTCATTTGCTGAATCTTAACAGCGAAATATTTAATAGTATTTCCACAAGTCCAACACTCAATATTATTTTCTTTATCATCTTTATCATTTTTTCTATTGCATTTTTTGGTTACTTCGAAATAACACTACCACACAGCATTGCAGGCAAAGCCGATAGTAAAAGTAGTTTGGGCAGCAGCATTGGAATTTTCTTCATGGCCCTTACATTAGTAATTGTTTCTTTCTCATGCACTGGTGTTATTTTAGGAACTCTTTTAGTGGGCACATCAAGTGGTGGTGCCTGGGCATTAACTGTTGGTATGAGTGGTTTTGGTATTGCCTTAGGTTTGCCTTTTGCACTGTTTGCTATCTTTCCAAATTGGTTAGAGAACCTACCAAAAAGTGGTGGTTGGCTCGATACTGTAAAAAAAGTACTAGCATTTGTAGAAGTAGCTCTGGCCCTTAAATTTCTTTCAAATGCAGATTTAGTAAGCCATTGGGGGTTACTAAAGCGTGAAGTGTTTATTGCCTTATGGATTATTGTGTGCATAGGTTTGGCTTTATATGCTTTTGGAAAACTAAAATTGCCACACGATTATGTTGGGCAAAAAATTAGTACTGGCAGAAAATCAGTTGGTATAATTGCTATTCTTTTTGCAGTGTATTTAGCACCAGGATTAACCAAAACAAAATATGCAAACCTTACTCTATTAAGCGGTATTGTGCCACCATTAAGTTATAGTATATATGCCGATGAAACACGATTCAAAGGGCTAGAACCCAATGTTATCAACGATTATGATAAAGCATTGGCAATGGCAAAAGCACAACACAAACCTTTATTAATCGACTTTACAGGATGGGCATGTGCCAATTGCCGTAGAATGGAAGAACAAGTTTGGACGAATGAAGATGTAGCAAAAATTATTCGTGAGCATTTTATTTTGGTATCGCTTTATGTAGATGATAAAGCCAAGCTTCCAGTTGAAAAAACAACCATGAACTACAAAACAAAAGATGGTAACATAAAAGATATTATTACTATTGGTGATAGATATGCAACATTTGAATCAGAAAATTTCGACCAGGTTTCTCAACCATTATACGCAATGTTGGATAACAACGAAAAGCTGTTAGCATTTCCAGTGGGTGCAACTTTTGATGCTAAAAAATATTTAGCTTGGTTAGAGTGTGGAGTGAAGGGATTTGGGAAGTAGAGGTTTATAATATTATTTATATATAAACTGCTTTTAAGATTCTTGTTTATTTTAATTTCTTTTCTTGCAAAATCATTGGTCTTTATTGTCTTAGAATCTGTTTACTGAAGCTGTATTATATCTGCACGAAATATTTTCAAGATAAATACTCATTAAATTTATTCAGTAAACTTATTCGTTACTTTAGCTGCATCAATGAAAGAAACGAATATTATACTTGGTGTTGACCCTGGAACCCAGTTAATGGGTTATGCTTTGTTAAAAGTTACAGGCAACACAACACAAGTGCTTTTAATGGATACATTAAAACTAACAAAGTATAAGGACATTTACGAAAGGCTCGAAAAAATTCATACCAAAATTGCCGAGTTAATAAAACTGTATCGCCCATCTACTTTCGCAATTGAAGCTCCCTTTTTTGGTAAGAATGTGCAAAGTATGCTAAAGCTAGGGAGAGCTCAGGGTGTTGCTATTGCTGCAGCAATGCAAGGCGGATTAATGGTTACCGAATATTCCCCAAAAAAAGTAAAGCAATCTGTAACGGGTAATGGTAATGCCGATAAAGATCAGGTTTGGAAAATGTTACAACGTGTTTTAAATATAGAAGAAAAACCCCAGTACTTCGATGCTACAGATGCGTTGGCTGTTGCAATGTGTCATCATTATCAAACATCGTCTGCTTTATTTTCTAAAACAAAAGCAATGAAAGGATGGGATGATTTTATTGCAAAAAATCCATCCAGAGTAAAGCAGAAATAAAATGTCTGAAACCATTCATAAAACAAAAGGCATTGTTATAAAATGTGTTAAGTATGGCGATACCAGCATCATTGCTACTATTTATACCGAACTATTTGGTGTGCAGAGTTATATTGTTAAGGGTGCAAGAAAAGCATCAAAAAAAGGTAGTAACAATGCCAACTATTTTATACCAGCCACTATCTTAGATTTACAGGTATATCATAACGAGTTAAAACAATTACAGTTTATTAAAGAATATCAATGGAGTTTTTTATATCGTCAAATTCCTTACGATGTAATTAAAAATGCAGTTGCCATGTTTGCAATAGAACTGTTACAACACAGCATTAAACAACCAGAAAATAATCCAAACTTGTTTTATTTTATAGAAACTAGTCTACAAGATTTAGATACATGCGATGCAACAACTACCGCTAATTTTCCTTTGTATTTTATTTTAAAGCTGGGCGATCAATTAGGTTTTGGTATACAAGGCATTTATAGTGAAGATACAGCTGTACTTGATTTACAGCAGGGGTTTTATATTCAACACACGCCGATTCATCCTTATTTTATCGAGAATAATTTAGCCGAAATAACATCAGAAATTTTAGCAGCAACCAGTATTGTAGATTTATCTTCAATCAAATTAAATCAAAACATAAGAAGACAACTTATTGAATATTACATTCAATACTTTGCCCTCCATATTTCAAACTTTCTTCAGCTAAAAAGTTTTGATGTTTTAAAAGATGTGCTGGAGTAGTTTATAAACCACTTACAGTTAACCCTAAAGTAAAATTATTCATGCTCGGCCCAAAACCTCCTTTAATAACATTGGTAACTGAGTAACCAGCATTAATAGAGAAATTGCCATAACCAACCCTTCCTGTAAACGTTAAGCGGGTAGAGTTAAAATATTTTGTATCGTATTCTTTAACAATATATGAAGCATCATTTACACTACTACCATCAGCTCTTACAAGGTTTTTTCCTTTACTATATGCTTTTAAAAGTGTTCCAACTTTTGCTCCTACTGCAAACTTCCATGACTTTCCAGAATTTTCCGGGTCGAGTGTATATCTTAATTCTACTGGTAATTCTAAAAATATTTCTGTTACTTTAAACTTTTCAAAATGATCTCCATTACTTGGATGACCAAGGAATTGCAATGATCCTGATGATGATCCAACATTTACATATTGTTTATCAAAATAAATATTACTTGTTCCAAGTCCTAAACCATAAGCAGTACTAAATTTTGGATTCGTTTTAAAAGGCTTATCAAGCATTAAATAAAAATTAAAAAAACGACCCCCATCTGTTCTTATACTATCTGGTTTGTTAGTCCAGCTATCACTTCCAATCTGTATCAAAAAATGATCCGATGGATGTGCCACTGTTAGTCTTTTTGGAGCTACTGTAATCTGTGAATCTGTTTTCTTAGGTTTAGGAGCCTTTGTTTTTTTAGCATCCTGTGCTACTAAAACATTTATAGATAATACACCTATTAATAAAAATAAAGCCTTTTTCATAATAATTATTCGTTTATTCTAATGTGGCAAAATAAGCGAAAACAAGCCACATTAATTGTTAAAAAAATTTAAATAAAAAAAGAGCTTGTAGTTTTTACAAGCTCTTTTCTATAATTCAGAAATTAATCTTATTCCTCATCATCAAAATTCAATGCTTCACGAGATGAAGTTAATACTTCATACTCTTCTTTACTACCCACAATCATATTATCAAACTCACGCATACCAGTACCTGCAGGAATTAAATGACCAGTAATAACATTCTCTTTCAATCCTAACATTCCATCCATTTTACCATTAATAGCAGCCTGGCTTAATACCTTAGTTGTTTCTTGGAAAGAAGCAGCTGAAATCCAACTTGGCACACCCAATGAAGCTTTTGTGATACCTAACAACACAGGAGTTGCAGTTGCAGGTTTTGCATCACGCACTTCAACTGTTTGCTTATCAGAACGACGTAACACAGAGTTTTCTTCTCTTAGCTCACGAAGTGTTACAATTTGTCCAGCACGCATTTTAGTGCTTTCTCCTGGCTCTGTAACAACCTTTTTATCGTAGATTCTATCGTTCTCTGTTATAAAGTCAAATCTGTCTTCTAAGTCCTCCTCTAAGAATTTAGTATCTCCGGCATCTTTAATTTCTACCTTCTTCATCATTTGACGAACGATTACTTCAACGTGCTTATCATTAATACGCACACCTTGTAAACGATATACCTCTTGAATTTCATTCACCACATATTCCTGTACTGCAAATGGACCTTTGATATTTAAGATATCATAAGGAGCAATTTGTCCATCAGATAAAGCATTACCAGCTTTAATATAGTCACCATCCTGAACAAGAATTTGACGAGTTAATGGCACAAGATATTTCTTACTGGTATCATCTTTACTGGTAATTACAATTTCTCTATTACCACGTTTAACATTACCAAATGTTACCACACCATCAATCTCACAAACAATAGCTGGATTACCTGGATTACGTGCTTCAAATAACTCTGTAACACGCGGAAGACCCCCGGTAATATCTCTTAATTTTCCAAGAACACGAGGAATTTTAACCATTACCTGTCCAGCTTTCACATCTTCTCCTTCATCTACAACAATGTGGCTACCTACAGGCAAGTTATAATGTTTCTCGTCTTTTCCGTGAACAATAAGTGTAGGAATTTTTGTTTTATCTTTTGTTTCAATAACAACTTTCTCTCTGTGTCCTGTTTGGTCATCACTCTCATCACGATAAGTAACACCATCTAAGATACTTTCATATTTAATAGTACCATTTTGCTCCGCAACCACCACATTATTAAATGGATCCCAAGTACAAATCATTTCACCTTTTGTTACTTTTTGTCCATCTTTTACCAATAATGTAGAACCATAAGGAACGTTGTTTGTGATAAGTAGTTTATCATTTTTAACGTCCATAATTCTCACCTCACCAGTACGTCCAATAACTATCTGAACTTTATTTCCTTCATTATTTACTGCAGCAACAGAACGTAATCCATCAAACTGAACAGTACCATCAAAGCGAGCAGCCAAACCATTTTCAATGCTGGCACTACCCGCAACCCCACCCACGTGGAAAGTACGTAGTGTAAGCTGCGTACCTGGTTCACCAATTGACTGTGCAGCAATAATTCCCACCGCATCTCCGCGTTGTGCCAAATAACCTGTTGCAAGGTTTTTACCATAACATTTCACACAAACACCTCGTTTAGCTTCGCAAGTTAATACCGAACGAATTTCTACAGCATCAATTCCAGACTCTTCTATTTCTTTAGCTACTTCAGCAGAAATTTCCTTACCAGCTTCAATTAGAAGAGCATCTGTTACCGGATGGAATACATCATGTAAGGTTGTTCTTCCTTCAATTCTATCTGCAAGATTTTCAATGATATCTTCGTTATCTTTTAATGCAGAAGTATTAATACCTCTTAAAGTACCACAATCATCTTCTGCAATAACAACGTCTTGAGCAACGTCAACCAATCTTCTTGTTAAGTAACCGGCATCCGCTGTTTTCAAGGCCGTATCCGCAAGACCCTTTCTAGCACCGTGCGTAGAGATAAAGTAATCCAATACATTCAAACCTCCTTTAAAGTTAGAAAGAATCGGGTTTTCAATTACCTCGCTACCACTTGAGCCAGATTTACGTGGTTTTGCCATCAATCCTCTAATTCCCACAAGCTGTTTTACCTGTGTTTTACTACCCCTCGCTCCACTATCCAGCATCATATAAACAGAGTTGAACCCTTGTTTATCTGCAGCCATTTCTTTAATCAATGTATCAGTAATTCTGGTATCTACTCTACCCCAGATATCAATAACCTGGTTATAACGCTCGTTATTGGTAATTAAACCCATATTGTAGTTTTCCCAAGCCTCTTCAACTTCGTCTTTAGCACCAGCCAATAACTCAGCTTTCAAATCTGGAACAATAAGGTCATTAACACTAAAGCTCAATCCACCTCTGAATGCCATTCTAAAACCTAAGGTTTTAATTTCATCCAGGAATTTAGCCGTTTTAGGTACATTGGTAATCTTAATAATATCACCAATAATTTCTCTTAAGTTTTTCTTTGTTAAAAGAGCATTAATGTATCCCACTTCTTCTGGTACATATTGGTTAAACAATGCTCTACCTACTGTAGTTTCAACTATTTTGCTCACCAATTGTCCGTTTTCACGTACAGGTGTTTTTACTTTAATAGAAGCATGAAGATCTACAATGTTCTCATTGTATGCAATAGTTACTTCCTCTAAATTATAAAATGTTTTTCCTTCACCTCTTACTTTTTCAGTTGGTGTAGACTTTTTAGGCTTGGTCATATAATAAAGACCCAATACCATGTCCTGAGAAGGTAGTGTAATTGGTGTACCATTTTGTGGGTTCAAAATGTTGTGAGATGCTAACATTAAAAGTTGTGCTTCTAATATCGCAGCACTGCTCAATGGAACGTGAACCGCCATTTGGTCACCATCGAAATCGGCGTTGAAAGATGCTGTTACCAACGGGTGCAACTGAATCGCTTTTCCTTCAACCAATTTTGGTTGGAACGATTGAATAGACAATCTGTGTAGCGTTGGGGCACGGTTTAATAAGATCGGATGACCTTTTAATATATTTTCTAGAATATCCCAAATAACAGCTTCTTTTTTATCTACTAATTTCTTAGCCGATTTTACTGTTTTTACAATACCTCTTTCAATTAGTTTTCTAATAACAAATGGCTTAAACAATTCTGCAGCCATATCTTTTGGTAAACCACACTCATGCATTTTCATTTCTGGTCCTACCACGATAACAGAACGACCTGAATAATCCACACGTTTACCCAATAAGTTCTGACGGAAACGTCCTTGCTTACCTTTTAATACATCACTCAAAGATTTCAAAGCACGTCCACCATCTGCTTTAACAGCATTCGATTTACGAGAATTATCAAATAAAGAATCGATGGCTTCCTGCAACATCCTTTTCTCGTTTCTTAAAATCACTTCAGGAGCTTTAATCTCCATCAATCTTTTTAAACGATTATTTCTGATAATCACCCTGCGATATAAATCATTCAAATCAGAGCTTGCAAAACGTCCACCATCCAAAGGAACCAATGGTCTTAATTCTGGTGGAATTACAGGAATATACTGCATTACCATCCACTCCGGACGATTTGTGATTCTTTCAGCACTATCTCTAAAAGCTTCCACCACACTCAAACGTTTCAAAGCATCTGCTTTTCTTTGTTGAGATGTTTCGGTTGCAGCAGCATTACGTAATTGATAACTTAATTCATCCAAATCCAATCTGGCCAACAAATCACTCACAGCTTCAGCACCCATTTTCGCGATGAATTTTTGTGGATCTTCATCTGGTAAGTATTGATTGTCTTTTGGTAAATTATCTAAAATATCTAAATATTCTTCTTCACTCAATAAGTCACCCACACCTAAACTTTCTTTAACACCTCCTTGAATTACTACGTATCTCTCATAGTAAACTATGCTCTCAATTTTCTTAGAGCTCATTCCCAATAAATAACCAATCTTATTAGGTAAACTTTTAAAATACCAGATATGCACCACAGGAACCACTAGTTTTACGTGGCCCATTCTTTCTCTACGAACTTTCTTTTCGGTTACTTCAACCCCACATCTATCGCACACAATACCTTTATAACGAATACGCTTGTATTTTCCGCAAGCACATTCAAAATCTTCTACTGGGCCAAAAATTCTTTCGCAGAATAAACCATCTCTTTCTGGTTTATACGTACGGTAGTTAATGGTTTCAGGCTTTAAAACTTCGCCAAAACTTCTTTCCAGAATAGAATCCGGAGAAGCGAGGCTGATGGTAATCTGAGAGAAGGTACTCTTGGTGCGATTGACTTCTTTTTTTAGTGCCATAAAAATATTTACGATTTGATATTTACAATTAATAATTCAACACAATTGCTTTTACCAACGCATAGTAAAACAAATTGTTTCAATTTTATTTTGGTTGGTAACGCTTTGTGGCTTGGGGTTTATGACTTATTTTTTTATTGCCTCTAAGACGTAAAGGCACTCATTTTATATAACAATTTAACTGAATATATAAAAGATATTTGACCCAATTTTTAATAAAGATGCTACTAACCAAATTTAGAGTCGGCAAAAGTAGGGGATGTGGATAACATATAAAAAAAGAATTTTGTGGTTTCAGAAAAAAACTATACACGAATAATAAATATGCTAAAAGCCTCCCCAATTCCAAATACAATACCTGTCTTTTGAATCTCAACCCTTACTACAATTGGTTAATTCAACAGCTAACTGCTATATTTGAAAAGACAATGCAGAATAATCTATGGAATTGAGAAGAGCTAGTAGTATTTGTTGCTACTGTGCCTATGCAGATAAAATGGTATAATAACAGTTGTATACAAATAACTGTATTGAGGTAGGAATCATGATTTAAAATGATAACAATAATGGAGTTATCGGGTGTCGATAGGTGTTACGGGTTTTCTGTCGTTGGTGGTGTTTTGATTTTCACCAACAATACAAATTAACAAAAACTTGTTGGTGTTTTCCTCAGCTACAATCCAATGAATTGGATTTGGATGGGGGCTGATAAAGAAAAAATAAAGAAACCATATAAAATGAATAAAACCAGATTAAAAGCTTTTAGTGATGGTTTACTACATCCCTTTTTGTTACACAAAGCCCTGCATTCATTGCGGGGTTTTTGTTTATGGGTAACTGATTAGCAAAACCTCCATCAAACAACTGCTGCCTAAATATTGTCTCTAGTGGCGGGTGTCCTCACCAGCCACATCCATGTAGCTATACATTATCACAACCAACGTAATCCTCTTGACATCATATCCAAACCGCTGCCTAAATATTTATATGGTTACTGTAATAAATATATTTTTGACAAAATTTTGATACGATGCCTATAAGAATGGTCGACGATTCAAACGACAATTACAGTAACGAAAATGAAAGCACTGGTGGTAATGGTGGGGGAGGAAACCGTGGTGGGGGTGGCAATGGCTTGCTACAGTTTTTACCAATGATACTGGGTTTATTAATCAGAAAACCTATCCTCATATTGGTGGTGTTGGTCATTGGTGGCATTATGTATTTTAAAGGAAGCATCACAGGTGGCAATCATCAAAACAACCAATTAACAACAGGGGGTGTATTAGATCCGCAACAATATAAAAAAGCCGCTGTGTACGAGGGCTTAGATGAAAGCAAGAATGATTTACCCGAACAAATCTCTTTACTAAAATTTGCACCCGACAGGAAGAACCAGGGGCAACAAGGTAGTTGTGTAGCATGGAGCAGTGCCTACGCAGCTCGTAGTATTTTAGAAGCAGCATCTACCGGTCAAAACCCCAATAGCACAGCCTTTAGTCCGGCTTTTATGTATAATCAAATCGGGCTCGATGGCTGTCAGGGCAGCTATATCATTCGTGCCATGGAAAACTTAACCAATGTAGGTGCTGTAGCGTTTAATGAATTCCCTTACGACGATAGAGATTGCAGCAAGCAACCGAACGGTAGTTTGGTGAATGCGGCCCAAGAGCACAAAATGCTGGGCTTTACCCGATTGAGTGGCGACGAAGGCACTAGTAAAATCGATATTC
This sequence comes from Chitinophagaceae bacterium, assembly GCA_947455425.1. Classification (GTDB taxonomy): domain Bacteria; phylum Bacteroidota; class Bacteroidia; order Chitinophagales; family Chitinophagaceae; genus CAIVPM01. The sequence goes on from CANGOT010000009.1 coordinate 17,928, forward strand.
ATGCTATTAAAGAACACCTTGCAAAAGATGTTCCTGTGGTAATAGGAATGATGGTAGGTGGCTCTTTTATGCATGATATGATGGGGCGTGAAATTTGGCACCCAACCGATGAAGATTATAGTAAGGTTGGTTTTGGTGGTCATGCTATGTGTGTAATTGGTTACGATGATAGAAAAGAAGGTGGTGCTTTTCAAATAATGAATAGCTGGGGAAACGATTGGGGCAATAATGGTGTTGGATGGGTGCTATACAAAGACTTTAAAGAATTTGTGAGAGAAGCTTATGGCTTAAATCCTTTGCCAAAACAAGGTGCAGCTATTGCTCAAAATCTATCCTGCGAAATAGGTTTGGTAAACGAGCAAAAACAATACATACAATTAAAACTGGCCAGCGATAATATTTTTGAAACCATCAATCCTATTGCTAAAATGAGCAAGTTTAAAGTAGAGGTAAAAAATAATAATCCCTGCTATATCTATGTGCTGGGACAAGAAACTGATGGCAGCAGTTATGTTTTGTTTCCTTATCCAAGCAAGGCCAATCCACAAAAAACAATGTTCTCACCCTATTGCGGTATCACGGGTTATAGATTATTTCCTAAAGGCAAAAGCCTTCAGGCCGATGAAATCGGCAATAAAGATTATATGGCTATTGTTACCAGCACCCAACCCTTAGATGTTTTTCAGTTTAATGAGGCCGTAAATCAAAATAAAAGCAGAGGTTTTGCAAACGCTGTAAATGCTGCTATTAAAAGAAATAGTATTGATGGAATTAGCTTTAGTGCAGGCAATGGCAACTTTGGCTTCTCGACACCTGTGGGCGACAAATCTGCTGTGGCAATGATTGTAGCAATAGATAAAAAGTAGTATTTAGGTTACTTCATTCATCTATATAACCAGCAAACCAACCTTATATAAACTATTCATGGGCTTATTATCCCAAAACAGTTCAAAATCTTCCAGACCGGCAGCAGCATAATCATCCTGCAACTCCTGCAGGGTATAAATTTTAATATTGTTATGAATAATCAGTTTAGGCAACAATGCTAAAAACCATTGAGCTTGTTCGGGACTAATAGAAATATCAAAAGTTTCTCTCTTGGTTTCAAAACTCAAAATGGCAACTTCCCAACTACTTCCTTTTTTTGATTTAGTGATGATGTTGCACGATGGCAGATTCCCAATAAAAATAACTTTTGATGTAGGCTTTTGATTACTATAATCAACCTCATTCAGCACATTCACAATATAGTTTGTATCCACCGATGTTTTGGGCACTTTAAAATCAAACCACTTATTCAATGGAAAATCAAAACCTATATGATGCATATAATTATGCAAAGATTTCTTAAGGCCAAAACTATAATCACTGTGGTTGGTTCCTGTTTCATCAATATGTTCAACATCGTTATTGGCAAAGCTTATAACAACATCCTTAGCTTTCTTCACTTGATATTTTTCAGGCTCTAATCCCACTGGGCTATGGGCTGTCATTGTAAACTGATGCCAGAATGCGGATTGTAAAATACCTGCTGCAAACATCTGCCTTACCATCTCTAAACTATCAATCGTCTCTTGTGCAGTTTGTGTAGGAAAGCCATACATTAAATAGGCGTGTACCATAATGCCGGCATCGGTAAAATGCTTATTTACTTTTGCTACCTGTGTTACGCTAATTCCTTTTTGAATTAATTGTAACAATCTATCACTGGCAACTTCTAGTCCTCCACTTACACCAATACAACCACTGGCTTTAAGTAGTTGGCATAAATCTCGGGTAAAGCTTTTTTCAAAACGCACATTGGTCCACCAGCTTACAACTAATTTCCTTCTGATAATCTCTATGGCCAAGGCCCTCATTAATGCAGGCGGTGCAGCTTCATCAACAAAATGAAAACCATTATTACCCGTTGCTTGTATTAGTTCTTCCATTCTATCGCAAAGCAAGTTGGCAGTAATGGGTTCATAGATTTTTATATAGTCTAAACTAATATCACAAAAAGTGCATTTACCCCAATAGCAACCGTGAGCCATAGTTAATTTATTCCACCTGCCATCGCTCCAAAGTGAGTGCATAGGATTAATAACTTCTATGGCATTAATATATTTATCCAATAGTAAATTGCTATAATCGGGTGTACCAATTGTAGCTTGTGAATAGTCTTTGCAAGATGGATTGTTGATATAAACAACCTCCTTATTCAATAGTAAAAAAGTTCTTTTTAATTCCTGATATGTTATCTCCTTATCAATAAACTTAAGTAAGTTTTCTATGGGAGCTTCTCCATCATCGAGTGTAATAAAATCAACATATTCAAATACTCTTATATCTGTTAAGCTTCTTAGTTCTGTATTGGCAAAACCACCGCCCATAGCAACCTTGGTATCTGGGTAATGCTTTTTTATAAAAGCTCCACAACGTAATGCTGCAAATAAATTACCTGGAAAGGGAACAGAAATACAAACAAGCTGGGGTTGATGCAAACTCATTTTCTCTTCTAAGCAGTCTATTAAAATCTCATCAATAAAACTGAGTGGTTGCTGTAGTGTGTTATACAATTCATCAAAGCTATTGGCACTTCTTGCCAGTTTTTCTGCATACCTGCTAAAGCCAAAATGCGGGTCTATATTTTCTTTTATAAAATCAGATAAATCCTCCAGATACATCGTAGCAAAATGTTTGGCTTTATCTTGTGTACCCATGGTTCCAAAAGCCCATACAATATCTTCTATTTGCTTAAACCTATCAGCTTCGGGCAATACATTTCTTGAAGCAATTAAATGAGCTAAAGTTGGGTTTTTGCCTTGCAAAAAAAGAATAACATCATTGATGGTGTTAATATAATCTTCTCTTAAGCTATAAATTCTCTTGCTATTTTCTGTTGTTTCTTCTGTTTGTGTAAACAATGAGAAAACTTTTGTCAACCCATCTTTACTAAATATTTTTAGTGTTACCTCAATACCCAAATCTGTTTGATGCGACGCAATTCCTTTGGTGTTTAAAAAACCTTTTAAATACGCTGTTGCCGGATAGGGTGTATTTAGCTGTGTAAATGGGGGTGTAATAAGTAAAACTGTTGTATTCAAAGCAAAAGGTTTGTGGCGAAGATATTTAAGCATTTATTCTTTTACCATATTTAGCAATATCATTTAACATTAATTTTGAAAAAATAATTAAGTGTACTTTAAATCTGTTTATATGAAAAAAGTATTGTTATCAATATTTTTTCTTTGTCTTGGCTTGCTAGCTTTTACACAAACCATCGTTTACAGCGAACCCGATAGTGATGATGTGAGAGATATGAGCTTTGATATTATTGGAAAAATGAATGGAAATATATTGGTATACAAAACAGCGTCGAACCAACACTACATTTGTGTTTACGACGCTGAGATGAAACAAGTAGATAGATTTAAGCTCGATTATCTAACAGAGCGGGTATATAATGTAAGCTTTATTCAATATCCAGACTTTGCATACCTTTTTTATCAATACCAAAAGCGAAGTATCATCTATTGTATGGCTGTTAAGTTAGATGCAAGTGGTAAAAAAATGGGCGATCCTATTCAACTAGATACAACAGATAGTAGAGAAGTACAAAACAATAAAATCTACTCGTTTGTACAAAGTGCCGATAAACAAAAGATTCTATTTTTTAAAATAAATACAATCAACTCGAATGTTCACCAAATAACAACATTGTTATTTGATAAGAGTTTAAATCTGATTAATAAATCTTCCGAAGCCGTGCCAATGCGTGAACACAATAGCTTTTTAACTTCATTTGAAATAGATAATAATGGTCGTTTTGCTTTTATTAAGGCAATTGGTACAAGTGGAAATGATAATATTAGTCAATTGGTTTTAATAACGAAAGAAGCAGCAGCATCGGTTTTTAATTATCACAATCTAAGCAAACAAGAAAATGTTTATCTGGATGAAGTAAAGTTAAAAGTAAATAATAGCAATAATCAATATATCATTACATCATTCTTCAGCAATAAAAGACGCGGAGATGTTCAGGGTATTTATGTGAGTATTTGGGATAATAATACAAATAAAGAAAAGCTATCTACAACTGTTGTTTTTGATAATGACTTTAGAAATGATGCAAAAGGAGATGCTAGTACCAAGACAGCATTTGATGATTTTTTTATTAAGGATATTATTACAAAAAAGGATGGTGGTTTTTTGTTAACATCACAATGTGAATATAGTTCGAGTCATGGAAATAATGGGAATTTAAACAGATGGGATTACATGAATAACAGCTCTTATTATGGAACGGGTAGTTATTATTCATTTGGTTCTCCAAGTTATTATTCGTCTCCCTGGAATCGTTTTGGAAACAACTATAATATTACTCGTTATTACTCAGATAATATTGCAATCATTAGCCTAGATTCTACTGCAAAACTTCAATGGAGCAATGTTATTCGTAAATCTCAGTTTGATGATAATAC
>CANGOT010000010.1 GCA_947455425.1 Chitinophagaceae bacterium
CAATCATACTATCTACCATTTGCGGATTCTTGTAATTGAGTTTGCGAGTATCTGTCCAATCGTATTGGCTGATAGGTTTTCCAGTTACACTGTCTTTAACATAAAAGTCGGGATTGGTAGTAAGCCAGTAATGGTCTGCACCACTATGTGTAGGCACCCAATCTATAATTACTTTAAAGCCCAATTCATGAGCATGTTTAACCAGTGCTTTCCAATCTTCCATATTACCATATTCGGAATTGATGGCTTTGTAATTGGCAACTGCATAGTAGCTGCCAAGTTGTGTACTATCACGCTTTCTATCTTTTAAACTAATGGGATTAATTGGCATAAACCAAAGTGTTTGCACCCCCATTTCTTTTAGTCTGTCAAGATGTTTTTCAAAAGCTTTAAACGTGCCTTCAGGGGTATATTGGCGAGTATTTACTTCATAAATATTTCCCTGCATTATCCAGGCAGGATGGCCGTCAACGATTGCATTGTCGTCTACAACAGATTCTTTTTTAGTTTGATTACAAGATGTAATGAGAACTGAAAGAATGAAACAGCCAATAAATAGTTTTTTCATTGTAATTAATTTGGCGGTGAAAGTAGTAAAATCGTAGAATATAGTTAATTAATAAAACCATTTTTTGCTCTTATGTACCTACCACTTAAATTGCACCGCTCATGAAAAATTATGTTTTTGTTTTATTGATAATAGGAGTAGCAACATTGGTTGGCTGTAAATCTGTACACAAGATTACCGATAAAGACAATTCATCTGCTGTAAATAACAGGAAAAAAGCACAACGTAAAGTTCAGTTTATTGATGGAATAGAAATAACCCCTGGCAGTGTTGTAAAATCTAAACACAAACCTGCAACAACAAAAACCAAAGCTGAAGAAATTGCCGAGTTAAGAGAAATTCCCACAAGTTCAAAAATCGATATTGAAAAGGTAAAACAGTTACAATTGAAGTATGCCATCATTCTAGATACTTATATCGAAAACATTTCTAACATCAGTTTGTTTAATAAAATAGATGAATGGTGGGGTGTGAATTATTGTATGGGGGGCACTACAAAAGATTGTGTGGACTGCAGTGGTTTTACTGGAAATATGATGCGTGATGTTTACAGAATTAATTTACCAAGAACCGCATCTGAACAATACACAGCCAGCGATCGGGTGGATAGAGAGCATCTAAAAGAGGGGGATTTAATTTTCTTTAAAACCAAAAGAGGTTATATCAATCACGTAGGAATTTATTTGCATAATAACAAGTTTGTTCACGCATCTACCAGTAACGGGGTAATGATTAGCGATTTAGACGAGCATTACTGGCAAGGAAAATATGCTGGTGGAGGAAGGGTGGTGAATTAGTCTTCTTTCTTATCAAACGTGCTTTTAAAATATTCTTTTATCACGTTGCTATCTCCTAGTTCGTGTTCCATATCACTCAATTCGTGTTCCAAAGCTTTTGTACTTATTTGAATTTCGAGTAGAGATAAAACCATAGAACTCATTAAAGAAAGCATACTAATTGCAAATAACCAATGTGCAACAGATTGTCTGTTTGTAAATATCAAGAACATACATATCACACAAAGTAAGAAACTGGTAACAGCTAAAATCTGCATGAACCGAATCATTGTAAGTCTGGTTCGCAAATTTTTTATCTGATTAATGATGCTTGCCCTGCTACTTTCTTCTTTTCTGTATCGGTCGTGCAGGTTTCTGATTAAATTAGATAATGCCAAAAATCTATTACTGTAAACCAACATTAAAAAAGTAATGGCAGGAAACAGCAGTGCCGGTATATTAATAGTTAATTGCATATTGATGTTATTTGGGTGCTTTTTTATAAAGATACAATACTACAAAACTAAAAAGAATATTGGGTGTCCACACGGCAATGATGGGAGGGAAGCTGCCTTTAGTAGAGAAAATGGTTGAGAACTTATCTGTGAGAATAAATACCAGAGCAATAAGAACGCCTATTGCTAAATGTGAGCCACTTCCACCCCGAACCCTTTTGCCTGCAACGATTGCCCCCATGAGTGTTAAGATGATTACTGAAACAGGCGTTGCGTTTCTTCGCCCATATTCAACCAATAATTCATTAATATTTTCTGAGCCCTTATCAGACTCTAAACTGATATAGTGTTTTAGTTCTGGTGATGTTAAAATATCCTTTGTGTATTTACCTCTTAATAAATCTCTTGGTGTTGCAGTAAATGTTAGTTGTTGCTCAGCAGTTTGAAATAGTTTCTCCTTAACAGTATCAATATCTCTAGTTATAATATTCTGAAGTTTCCATTTGTTTTTTTTGCTGTCCCAAAACATTTTATCTGCCTTTACATTTTCAACCAACTTATTGTTCTGAACTTTATACAAAACACAACCATTGCTGCTTTTGGTGGCAGTATCATAATTATTAATAACAGCATAGGTAAATGAGTCAATTTTTATATACATACTATTGCCTCTGTCATTAATAATGCTGATTGTTCTTTCGTAAGATGAATTGGCATCTACATATTTTGTTTCAAAAGAAGTACGTTTTCTGTTGGCAAGAGGTACTGTGTACATACTTGCAAACCATAGCACCAATGCCAGAAAAATTCCACCAATAAAATACGGACGCAGCCATCTGTTGTATGAAACACCACTTGCAAGAATGGCAATGATTTCACTTCGCCCAGCCATTTTTGATGTAAAGAAAATAACCGCAATAAAAACAAACAGCGGAAATAATAATGCCGTCATGTGTGGAATGAAACCTAAATAATATTGAGTAAAAATTTGTGTAGCAGATAATCCAGATCTTACAAAGTCCTCAGCTTTTTCACTCATATCTATTACAACGGTAATGACTACAAACAGAAAGATAGCAAAGAAGAATGTGGTAAGAAACTTCTTAACAATATACCAATCTATTTTTTTCATTTATGTTGAATGATTTATAAGATGCAAATATAAAAGGCCAATTCGGGGAAAGCTACAATAAGATGTTAATATATATTCTGGAGCTTATTCTGAATAAAAATGCATTCATAGAAATGAATGCATTGTAAAGACCATCATAGGTAAACGGACTGATAAGCTGCTGTAAAAATATGGAACAGCGATTACCAGAGCCCCTGTTAACCTGTTGGGTGGATAAAATAAAAATAAACTTTTGTCTTATCCACAGCTAGATTTAATAATTTTCTTTTTGAAAAGCCTTTATTTATTGGGTTACAACACCAACTGAACTGTCTACTACTTTGCCTAATTCAGTCTTTAACATTCTGGATGGATAACGATTAATAACAATAAAATCGTGGGTTGCCATTATAATAGTAGTGCCATAATCTTTTGCAATTTGAAAAAGCAATTGCATGATCTCATCACTTGTTTCGGGATCAAGATTTCCTGTAGGCTCATCTGCAAGAATCAGTTTAGGAGAGTTTAGCAGTGCTCGGGCAATATCCACACGTTGCTGCTCGCCACCACTCATTTCATATGGCATTTTATATGCTTTGCTTTTCAGACCAACTTTATCTAAAACATCATGTATTTTTTCATCTATTAACTTCTCATCTTTCCAACCTGTAGCTCTTAAAACAAACTTTAGATTTTCGTAAACAGTTCTATCGCTCAATAATTGAAAGTCTTGGAAAATAACGCCCAGATTTCTACGTAAAAAAGGCACTTTTTTCCAGTCCATCGTTCTAATATCAAAACCGGCAACCGTAGCTGTACCTTCTGTTAATTGAAGTTCGCCATAAAGTGTTTTAAGTAAACTACTTTTTCCAGTTCCAGTTTTTCCAACCAGATAAACAAACTCACCCTTCTCTACAGAGAAATTCACATCCGATAAAATTAAACTTTTTCCTTGATATATATTAACCCCCTTTAGAGATATGATAGTTTCTGACATAAAATAATTTGGAACAAAGATAATTGCTAAAACAATTGTAGAAAGATGTTTGGTAAACAAGTCATAAAACAAAACCCATCATTGTTTAAAGATGATGGGTTTTGCAAATGATCATAAAAATTTATTGAATAAAAATTGAGAAGGTGTTTTTGTTTATTCCATCTGTCACTTCAACAAAATACATCCCTTGTTGTATATTAGGCAGTTGATGTGTAATAATGTTCTCACCAGCTTTTACATTGATGGTTCTTTGTTGTAGAACTTGCCCATTAACATTTACTATGGCAATATTCATTTTAGTTGCAGTTGTTTCTTTTATTCTGATGTTAATATTGTGATTACTAATAATTGTTGGATAAAGAGAGACCCCTGAAGCCGCACTTTTATTAATGCTTACAACGTTACTGTAAGAAATGCCTCCATTGTATTCTATAAATTTTATTCTATAAACATTGCTTGAAGTTACAGCAGCATCTGTGTAAGAATACTCGTTATTCAATTTGTCTTTAGTAGTAAGAGATGCAATTTTCTTCCAGGTTCCTGCCATATTCTTTTCAACTTCAAAACCAGAAATACTCACATCACTGCAGGTTTGCCATTCTAGTTTTATTGTATTGTCTTTTAATAAACCTGTAAAGTTTTTGCAAGTGATCGGTAATGGAACTGGTATAACAAAATTGCTATGCAAAGTGCCATCATCATAGTCAATCACAGCAAGGCTTTTTTCAGTCTCTGTGGCAATTAGTTCTTGTGCAAGTGAGCGGGTAGAAGTGAAAATATAAAAATGAATAATTGTTGAATTGGGGTCGTATGGTGGAATGGTAGCTGTCCAATTGGTATCTGCCCCAGTTGCCTGAACAATATAGGTTGGATCTGTGCCAGAGAAATCATTACTGCCAGTATTCATGTATCGAACAAAAATATTTTCTTGTGGTGATGGTTTTGCCGATGTTTTAATGTGAACCGTTACAGAAGAATCCATATTCGTTTGATAATATTGAAACAACACCTTTACTGGCATTGAATCTGTTTTGCCAACATAGTATTTTGCATTGGTAGAACTATATCCTCCATCATTAAAAACAAAAGTATAAAAAGCAGGTGAGCTTAAGTCTAATCCCATATCGGTAGAACCCTGAAAATTGCACCCATTAATTCCATCCATTGCACCTTGTCCTACACCATTAAACACCCATTTATTTTGAAAGCGATTAGTAGATGGACCACTGATAAACAAAAAACCATTGCCACCGCCACCAGTCATATTGGTTGCAGTTGCGTCGCTACTTGGAATTTGTATGGTTGTTGCCCATTGCCCTCTACCATCTGTTGGGCCATCAGTAGAATTACCACTAGCTGTTGTTGTGGGCATTTGGGTAGATACCGTTCGATATTTAGTAGTTCTGTAATCAGTACCATAAGGTGAAGTATTATAGCCATTAAAAGAGCCCACAACCTGCACAGGTTCGCCACTATAAATTCTTTGAGACAAACACAGACTTGTTATGCTGCAACAAAGGATAAAAAAGGATAAGCATTTTTTTTTCATAAATAAACTTATTTAAAAATGATGGATTCAAAATTATGAAATTATTTCTGTTAAACCACAACGACACAATTAACTTAAATCTGTTGGCTTAGCATTACAATTGACCTACGATTGAAACTTCTTTTAAAAAAACAATCTATTTTTTGAATTAATTCCATATTTTTGTCATGCAACGCTACACATCCAAAAATGTGTGGCGTTGTATTTTTTTATATTAATAACATAAATTTAATTGTATGAGCGAATATGTAACACAAGAAACATTTGACAAAATGCGTGAAGAATTGCATAGAATGAAAGCTGTTGACAGACCTGCTGCATCTAAAGCTATAGGTGAGGCCAGAGAAAAAGGCGATTTGAAGGAAAATGCAGAATACGACTCGGCAAAAGAAGCACAAGGAATGTTGGAAGCAAGAATTAAACAATTGGAAGGCGTTATTGCTACTGCAAAAATTGTTGACCCAAAAACGATTGATACAAGTAAAGTATCTATTTTAACCAAGGTTACTATTACTAATATGGCAACAAAAAAACAGGTTACCTATCAAATTGTAGGAGAAAAAGAGGCTGATTTAAAAACACAAAAAATATCTGCTTCATCACCAATAGGAAAGGGGTTGCTTGGAAAGAAAAAAGGAGAAGTAGCTGAAGTGCAAGCACCTAATGGCATACTTAAATTTAAGATCGATAAGATAGCAATTTAATGATGATTTATTAGTTTTTAAAGTTTAGAAACTATAAAAAAACCTTCAAAGATTTACTCTTTGGAGGTTTTTTTATGAAGTCAACCATTCTTACTATCCCTTTGTAATTTTGTTATGTGTTAACGCTTACAACTACAAGATAAAAAAACGTTAATGATATGGGGGCAAGTTTGAGAATCGTTTTACAAACTGCAATGAAATTATTCGAGCAGTGGAAAAATTGATTTGAGTATTTTTTACCTAGCTTGCAATAATCTAATTATTTTTGATTGGCTTTGCGGAGGGTCTAGTTTGAAGCTTTTCAAAAAAAAGTGAAGGCAACAACCAAAAAACTTACTCAAACTTTTAATCTAATTAAATGAACAAAATGGATTTTTTGCTGAAAGCGTTTTCATTGCTTACTTTCATTTTTTTTGGAGTAAATAGTTTTGCTCAAACATCAACTGATAAAAACACTTTAAAATTCAACAATGGAAATATTGACGAATTTGTTGAATGGCTTGATACTCGTGGTGAAATAATTAATGCACACGATGGTGGGATTATTTTTGTATCCGGAAAATATTATTGGTACGGATTGGCTCTAAGAGCTTTAGGTCAAGATAAAGGTGAAAAAAACGGAGCTGCAACTGAAACAGGTATTAATTTATATAGTTCAAATAACTTATTAGAATGGAATTATGAAGGTGTAGTTCTTTCAACTTCAAATGACGTTCAAAGTCCCTTGCGTTCTCCAATGCGATTGGAGCGACCCAAAATTATTTATAATAAAAAAACAAAAAAGTTTGTCATGTGGTTTCATTATGTGGGTTACCCTGGTAATCACGGACAAGAAATTGGCTTTGCAGATGCTGGGGTAGCAGTTTCTGATAAAATAACCGGACCATTTAAATACATAGGACATCACAGACCAATTAATGACAGTGGTGCAGTAAAAGATTGTACGCTTTTTATGGAAAATGATAGCACTGCTTATTTTATATTCGATAGAAAAATGCCTGATGGTTCAAGATGTTTGCATATTACAAAACTCTCTGACGATTTCTTACATACAACTGATACTTGGGCAAAAATTGATGTAGCGAACAGAAGAGAAGCCCCAACTGTAATTAAGCAAAATGGTACTTACTTTTTAGTAACATCAGATGTTTCTGGATGGAAAGCGAATGCTGCTAAAACTTATAAATCATCTGATATTTTTGGACCTTGGGCAGAAGCGGGAAATCCTTGTGTTGGAGAGCAAAAAGAGAGCACTTATAATACGCAATGCACATACGCTTTTAAAGTAAGTGTTACAGAGAACTCGTATATAATTATGCTGGAGCGGCACAACACAAGTAATTTTCTAAAATGTTCTTACGTTTGGTTGCCTATTGAAATTGACAAAAATCAGCAACTTTATTTTTCATATAAAAAAGAATGGTACTTGGATTCTATGTTTTCATCAAAAGAGTAATATAGAGAAAAATGCAGCAATCTTGCTGTTGTTTATGGTCAACGACTCTTAAACAATAAATAACTAATCATTAAACACAAATCACCATATGACACTCTTTACTAAAATAATCAATGGCGAAATACCATGTTATAAAATAGCCGAAAACGAAAAATTCTTTGCATTTCTTGATATTTTTCCTTTGCATAAAGGACACACTTTGGTTGTTCCTAAAATAGCAGTAGACAAAATATTTGATGTGCCCAACGAATATTTAAGCGAGATATTATTGTTTGCAAAACCTATTGCAAAAGCTATTGAGAACGCATACCCTTGCAATCGTGTAAACATCATTACTGTTGGTCTAGAAGTACCGCATGCACATATTCATTTGATGCCTACTAACACTACCCTTGATATGAATTTAGCCAATAAAAAACTTGCACTAACCAAAGAAGAATTGCAAGAAGTGCAAGAACGCATTATTAGCTTTTTGTAAATTGTTGCCAAAAATATTTGTTTGTAAACAAAACCTCCCTACATTCGCACTACCATTACAAGTTGTTCCCGGTTTCTAAGTTAGTGTTTTTGTAAATGCTTCATGGATTTCAAGGTTTTTACTGGTATTGGATTTTTTAAAATTAAATCATTTACAAAATGAACATTTACGTTGGAAATCTTAGTTGGAACATGACCAATGAAGATTTAAACACATTATTCACCCCATTTGGTGAAGTAATTTCTGCAAAGATTGTTACAGACAAATTCAAAAACGACCGTAGTAAAGGTTTCGGTTTCGTTGAAATGAGCGATGAAGATGGCAAAGCTGCTATCGATGCTTTAAACGAAACAGAACATGATGGTCGTAAAATTGTAGTAAACGAATCACAACCGCGTCCTGCTGGCGAACGTCGTCCTGGTGGCGGTGGATCTAGAGGTGGATTCGGTGGTGGTGGAAGCCGTGGCGGAAGTGGCGGTGGATACAACAGAGACCGTAACTCTGGTGGTGGTGGTGGATACAATAGAGACCGCAACTCTGGTGGCGGCGGTGGATATAACAGATATTAATATCATCTCACTGAATAAAAAAAGAGATTGTTTCCAAGGAAACAGTCTCTTTTTTGTTATTACACCTATTTCTTTGCAAAAATTTTTTTATTTGCCGATGAAGTTTTTAGAAAATATTTCTTTGAAGCCTTTTAATACTTTTGGTATTGAAGTCAGTGCTGCTTATTTCACCAAAATATCGTCAATTGAAGAGCTTGTTGAATCAATTGATTTTAGTATTGAAAAAAAACTTGAATGCTTGATATTAGGTGGTGGTAGCAATGTTCTATTAACAAAAGACTACGCTGGTTTAATTATTAAAAATGAATTAGCTGGAATTTTACTCATTAAAGAAGATCCTTCTTTTTATTATGTAAAAGCTGCTGCGGGTGAGGGTTGGCATACATTTGTGATGCATTGTATTGAGAATAACTATGCCGGTGTCGAAAATCTAAGTTTAATTCCTGGTAGTGTAGGTGCAGCACCATTGCAAAATATTGGTGCTTATGGAGTAGAATTAAAAGATGTGTTTTTTGAATTAGAAGCATTCAATATTACTACAAGAAATATAGAAAAATTTTCTTTAAGCGATTGCGATTTTGGTTACAGAGAGAGCGTTTTTAAAAGGTCATTAAAAGGGCAATATATCATATTAAACGTAACCTTCAAGCTAAATAAAAAGCATTCAATAAATACTCGTTATGGTGCTATTGAACAGGAACTAAAAAGAATGGAATGCACTAATATAACCATAAAAAATATTTCGCAAGCTGTTATAAATATCAGAACTTCTAAACTTCCCAACCCAAAAGAAATTGGCAATGCTGGCAGTTTTTTTAAAAACCCAGTTATTGATGAAAGCCTTTACCAACAATTAATTCAAGCAAATCCCTTAATGCCTGTTTATCCTTCTGGCAACAATCAATATAAACTTGCCGCTGGTTGGTTAATAGAACAATGCGGTTGGAAAGGATACCGAAAAGATGATGCAGGCTGTCATAGTAAACAAGCTTTAGTGTTAGTAAATTATGGCAATGCCAAAGGGCAAGAAATCTATGACTTAAGCACCGAAATACTTGGAAGTGTTAATCAAAAATTTGGCGTTCAATTAGAGAGGGAAGTGAATATTATATAAACAATTTACTTCTCTATGGTAGATTAAACAAGGTGAATGCTAAACCTTTATTAAAAGCATCAATTGCATTTGTTGCACTAAACTGTCCGTGAGGTTCGCCAGGATATTCATTATATTGATGTCCTACACCTGCTGCTTCCAAAGCACTATTCAATCTTACACTTTGTGAATATGGTACCACATTGTCAGCTGTTCCATGAAAAATAATTGTTGGTGGACAGAATTGATTTACATAGCTCAATGGACTTGCATTAGTATATGCAGTTGGGTTGGTTGTTGGAGTGCCTCCCATAAACGAACTAAATAATTGTTGATTAAGTCCATTTTGAAAATTATATAAATCAGCCATATCAGTAGGACCAAAAACATCAACTACTGCTTTAATTCTTCCTCCAAAATTGTATTGATATGCTTTTAACATTCCTAGATGAGCTCCAGCACTTTCTCCATATACAGCAATTTTTGTAGCATTGTAGTGGTAATAATTTGCATTGTTTACAATATAATCAAAAGCAGTATTTATATCATTCAATTGTGTTGGCCATAGATTAGTGGCAGGAGGAACTGCTAAACGATAATTAATATTAATGATGGCATAGTTTGTTAATCCAGCTTGTACACTTGGAATATTTGCGTTGAAACCAGTTTTATCTCCAGCACTCCAGGCTCCACCATGAATCATCACAAAAACTTTTGTATTAGTATCAGTTCTGTTTTGTGGTAGATAGATGTCCATTTTTTGTGCAGGATCTGTACCATAGGCAATATCCATTGAGTCTAGCTTAACAGCTGCATTTGTAGTTATTGCATTGTTGCCATTATCTTTTTTACAAGAACTAATTACAAACGAGAAAAGAAAAATACCAGCAATAAATTGTAGTGCAGTTTTTTTTACTGTATGAATCATATAAAATAATTGAAAGTGAAAATATTTTTTTTAATGTATAGCAAGTTTAAGATTGTTTATTCGATAAAAAATTTATCAGTTTATCAGTTGCCTTTCTTCTGTGGCTATAAATGTTTTTTTCTTCCATTGTCATTTCTGCAAAAGTTTTAGTGCTGCCTTCTGGAACAAAAATTGGGTCATAACCAAAGCCATCAACTCCTTTTAATTCCTTTGTAATCGTGCCTTTGCAAATACCCTCGAACGAATATGATTTCCCATCCAATACCAAAGAAATAATAGTTTTAAAATGAGCTTTTCTATTATCAATCTCTTGCAAATTTTGCAATAGTTTTTTTATATTATCTAAAGAACTTCTACCGTCACCTGCATAGCGAGCACTTTTTACACCAGGTTCACCATTCAATGCCTCAACTTCAAGCCCTGTATCTTCTCCAAAACAATCTTTGTTTGTGAGTTTAAAAATGAAAGAAGACTTTTCTTCAGCATTTTCTTCAATTGTATCATGAGGTTCTGGAATATCAATATTAATATTTGCTTCAGCTAAAGTAATGATGTTAAATGTAGAACCAATTACTGTTCTTATTTCATCAACCTTGTGTTGGTTATTTGTGGCAAAAATTAATGTGCTCATAAGTAAATGTTGTGTTAATAATAATATCAAATTTCTAAATTGCAAATAACTGTTTTAAACACAACCATAGCTTGCTTTTTTCCATTTTAACATCATTGCTATTACCTAATAGGTTATTTAAATCAGTAGCAATAAGCATTTTACAGTTATCGTATTGTTGTATTTTATATTCTGGAAAAATAAGTGGCAGTTGAAATGCTTTAGAATTAATACCCATTAATAGTAAAAATTGGGGTTCTATTTCTTCTTTTATTTGTTTGTATGAAGTATTTTTATTGCCAATGTTTACAATTGCTACATCTGCCAGATTTAATTTACAAGCAGTTAGTAAATTGCTTAGAAGTTGTAGTTTTTCCTCACCAATAAACACAGCTTCGTCATCTTGTACAATGATGGCAATATTTTTTTTATTCTCTCCCAAAAATCTGATTCCACTTTTATTATCATTCTTTTCCGAAATAACAAATTCGTTTAGAGATGGTTCAATAAGTGAATTTTTATATAAATCTGCAATCACAAAATTCGGAAGTATGGTGTCATCAAATGCCATAAAAATATTTATATTAACAGTTGTTAGTTTTTCCTTTTATTTTGCATCAAATATATAACACTATGGAGACAGTATTAGACATAAACATCACAAGAGTTGAAAATAGTAAACTAAATGATTTGAATTTAGAAAATATTCCGTTTGGTAAATATTTTAGTGACCATATGTTAGAAGCTGAGTATGAAAATGGTGAATGGAAAAATATAGAAATAAAACCTTATCAACCATTAATCATTCAACCCTCATTAGCTGCACTGCATTACGGACAAAGCATATTTGAAGGAATTAAAGCCTATAAAGACACAAATGGAGAAGGTTATATTTTTAGGCCTTATGATAATTTCTTAAGATTTAATCTTTCTGCTGAGAGGATGTGTATGCCAACGGTTCCTGAAGAAATTTTTATGGATGGAATGAAACAACTCGTTGCAATAGATAAAAACTGGATTCCTTTCAGAGAAGACCATTCAATGTATATTCGTCCTTTAATGTTTGCAACAGACGTTTTGTTAGGTGTAAGACCATCCGATACCTATAAGTTTATGATTATTCTAAGCCCATCTGGTCCTTATTACACAACACCAATGAAGATTTATGTTGAAGAAAAGTATACACGTTCTGTAAAAGGTGGTGCTGGGTTTTCTAAGAATGCAGGTAACTATGCAACCAGTATGATTGCTGCAAAAGAAGCAAGAGAAAAAGGTTATGACCAAGTTTTATGGACAGATGCTATAGAACATAAATGGCTACAGGAAGTAGGAATGATGAATGTAATGTTTATTATTGATGGTGTTGCAGTAACTCCTGAATTAAGCGAAGGAACCATTTTAAATGGGGTTACCAGAAATAGCGTTATTGTTATGCTTCAGGAAATGGGAATTGAAGTTCAGGAAAGAAGGTTAAATATCGATGAGGTTGTTGAGGCATATAAAAAAGGATTATTGCAAGAAGTTTTTGGAACAGGCACTGCTGCAACAATTGCTCCAATACAAGAATTAGGATATGGCGATTTAAGAATGCCGTTTGATGTTAGTAGTTTTAAAATTGCTACTGCACTAAGAAAACAGTTCGATGACATTCGATATAGTAGAATACCTGATACGCATGGTTGGATGGTTAAGGTTTAATTGATATGCTAACTTATATATAAACAAAGAGCCACAACAATGTTGTGGCTCTTTGTTTATATAGTATAATTATTTAACTAAAAGCCTCTCTAACCCTTTCAAAGAAGCTTTTATCTTTTTTATCGGGTTTGGGTTTAAAATTATCGCTGTGGTTTAATTTTTCTAGCATGGCTTTTTCCTCGTTATTGAAATGCTGTGGAGTCCATACATTTACATAAATCATTTGATCGCCTTTACCATAGCCTTGCACTTCTGGAAATCCTTTACCTTTTAACCGAAGTATTTTACCACTCTGTGTTCCAGCAGGGATTTTAACTTTTGCTCTTCCTGTAATAGTTGGAACTTCTACTTCTGTTCCAAAAACTACATCAGGAAATGAAATATATAAATCGTAAGCAACATTGAGCCCGTCACGTTGTAACTCTGGGTGTTGTTCTTCTTCAATCTGAATAATTAAATCTCCCGGGTAGCCACCTCTTTCGCCAGCATTGCCTTTTCCACTCATGCTTAATTGCATCCCATCTTGAACACCAGCCGGAATTTCAATATTAATCATTTCTTCACCATACATTCTACCTTCACCTTTACAGTTACCACATTTAGATGTGATAGTTGTTCCTTCTCCATTACAACTTGGACAAGTTGTAACAGTTTGCATTTGACCTAAAAATGTATTTTGCACCCTGCGTACCTGACCACTTCCACCACAGGTATTACATTTTTGAAAACTACTTTTATCCTTAGCACCATTACCGCCACAAGTATTACAGGCAATTTGTTTTTTTACTTTTACTTGCTTAGTAATTCCAGAAGCTATCTCAGCAAAATTTAGTTTTATTTTAATTCTTAAATTACTACCGCGTTGCCCCGAACCTCTTGAGTTTCCACCTCTTTGACTACCCCCTCCAAAAAAATCACCAAATCCACCGCCTCCAAAAATATCTCCAAAATGGCTAAAAATGTCTTCCATGTTGGAGTTGTGAAAACCTCCTCCTCCACCAGCACCGCCAGCAAATGCCTGATGACCATATCTATCATATTTGGCTTTTTTGTCTGCATCACTTAATACCTCATAAGCTTCAGCAGCTTCTTTAAATTTATCTTCAGCTGCTTTATCTCCTGGGTTTCTGTCAGGATGGTATTGCATGGCAGTTTTACGGTAGGCTTTCTTTATTTCATCTGCCGAGGAAGACTTGCTAACCCCTAATATTTCGTAATAATCTCGTTTCATAAATATGCTAATATGCTAATGTGATAATGTGCTAATTATGAAACATTTTAATTGGCTAATTAGCATATTAGCACATTGGCTAATTTAATTTCCCACCACAACTTTGGCGAATCTTATTAATTTATCGTTTAAGTAATATCCTTTTTGCACCTCGTCTAAAACCTTACCTTTCATTTTATCTGTTGGAGCTGGTATTTCAGTAATGGCTTCGTGTTTTTCAACATCAAAATCAGTATTCACACTTTCCATAACTTTCACACCTTTTGCATATAAACTATTTCTTATTTTGTTAAAAACAAGTTGTATTCCTTCCTTTTGAACAGCGATATCATCGCTAGAATTGAGTTGTTTTTCAGCTCTGTCTACATCATCCAATACTTCTAACATAGATATAATAACATCCTTTCCTGCAGTTTGAATCAGTTCAATTCTTTCTTTTGAGGTTCTACGTTTGTAGTTTTCAAACTCTGCCATTAAACGTAGGTATTTGTCTTTTTGTTCTGACAATTCGACTTCTAATTTTTCAGCTTTGTCTTCATTTGTTGGAGACTCCAGATTGTTATTTTCAATTTCTTTTTCTCCAATACCTGGATTTGGTTCTATATTTTCTTGTTCTATTTCTACTGTTTCGTTCTCTTGCATAACTTATTTTATTGATTGCGAGTCAATGTCAATTTTGTTGCCAAGCAAAGAAAAATGAAATATTGGCAGACGTAACCATTTTTGTTCAGATAGGAAAAATTGATTTGTATAAAAAATAACGCAAAGCTTTACGAATAAGGCTTTGCGTTAATTTATTTCTTTACTTTTGAACTAAAAATGCTAATTGAGATTTAGTACTTTGTCTTTTGGATATTTTATAGAATAAGTAAATTTAATTTTTCTCGTTTCTCCAGCAGCTAAATTTAATTTCCAATTTAAAACACCAATATCTGTGTTTATTTCTGCACCACCATTATCAATTAATTCTACTTCAATTTCTTTATTAGTAGTTAATGGAAATTGATCTTTTAATAATAGATTAATAGCTTCTTTTTTTGTGTTTTTAACTGTTAATTGATAGGTAAACTTTTGTAGTTTATTACTACCCAAAAACTTAATACTACTATAATCTATTAATTTATCTCTTTTAACAACTACTCTTTTATCTCTGCCAAGTGTTAAGTTTAAAGTATCATTGGTGCTGTTAGGATCTATAAAAGATTTACCAACATAAGTTCCTTCAAAAATAATATTAGCTTCACCTGGCATTAAATTTAGTTTGCCCCAATCTGCAATTTCTGCTAATAAATAAACATCTTTATCTAATTTAGGAACTGCATAATGTTTGTATCCTGCAGTAATTTCTTGTGTGGCAATCGTTGCTGTTTGTGACTTACCATTTGTAGGTACATCATAAGGCAAATCAATATCGTAGGCAAGGTTTAAAGTGTTGTCTGCAACAGAAACATAATCTTCCATTCCTTCTTTTAAGGTAACAAGAATAACACCACTAGCCCCACGTGAACCATATATACTTGTTGCATTTGCATCTTTTAAAACATCAACTTTTTTTATAGATGACGGGGAAATTTTTGAATATTCTTCCTTACTCATTTCTGCACCATTAACAATATATAATGGTTCTTGTGATTTATAATTGCTTTGTTTAACAGAACCATAAGGAACTTGAACAAAAACTTCATCTGCAACACCATCTCCACCTGAATCTTTCATTTTATATGCTCTACTCATTGGCTGAATACTATTCATTGTTAAACTTCTATTCATTGCATAAACAGGATTTATATATGCCAAATACCAGGCACTTAATAAGGGTGCATTTCCCCATTGCGATGGCAAAGAAGTAGATAAAGAAAGTTTTACTTGCTTCCAATCGATGCCAGTTGTTTGTGAAATTTTTGCCTTTGTAATTAACTTAATCGGACTTTTAATATCATCTACTCTCACATCGTAATATGGCGACCAAAAAGCATTGTTTGCAATGTAAGATATAGTAAAATCGTATTTACCACTAATTGCCACAGATAGCTGCAATACCAATCTTCCGGCAGTTGATGTATTCTTTTTTGTTTCTTCATTTATTTGATTTTGCAACCTGTTTTTTGCATCATCAATCTTCTTTATTTTTTCTGTTAAACTTGTTTTTGTTTCTTGTAGTTCGGCTAATTTGGTTTTGTAATAGTCCATCAATTTAATAAGTTCTAACACACTCATTCCTGTTTGTGTTCCCTTAATATCGCGATTTGTTTTTAATACCTGATACAACTCATCATTATTGGTGAGAGCATTGCTTAAATCGGTACGCTTGTTTTGTAAATGTTCAATAGAATCTTCTAATGCTTTAATACGTGGAGATTTTTCTACAGGAATCAAATAATTTTTGTTAAATTCAATTCCCATAAGGGTTACAGCACTTGCTGTTTTAATTTGAATGCTATTTACATCAATGGCGTTGGCAATATTATCTATCAACAGTTCATTATTTCCTTGCTGCAAATTTGCATGAGCTGTATGTGTAAGTTCTGCTCCAGACTTATATACAGTTGCCGTTTTAAGTTCAGATGGAACAATATTTCGTTGGTCGTTTGCAAAAGTGTTGATGCTAATAATAGCACAAATAATCATTAATACTTTTTTCATATTTATATATTTTGCTTATTGATGTTGCTTTTGTAAATATTACATAAACTTTATAAACATAAATTGTAATTTTTTTCTTAAAGCTAGATTAACAGCTTTTAATTTGCAATATGTCTGTAGCCGAAGAAAATTATCAAATACAAAAAAAGATTACCATTGTTGTAGGGATAATGTTTGTTATAAAACTTGCAGCCTGGTATCTTACTAGTTCAGTAGCTATTTTAACAGATGCTTTTGAGTACACCATTAATGTTATTAGTGGTTTAATAGGAATGTATAGTTTATCTCTTTCTGCTAAACCAAAAGATAATAATCATCCCTATGGGCACGGCAAAGCAGAGTTCCTTTCTTCCTCAATAGAAGGAATTTTAATGATTGTTTCTAGTTTTATTATCATTTATGAAGCTATCAACAATTTGCAACATCCACATACCATAAATAAATTAGATTATGGAATTTACTTAATTGCTTTCACAGCATTATTAAACTACATTATTGGGTGGTTTTCTATAAAAGAAGGAAAAAAAAGTAACTCTCTTCCATTAATATCATCGGGCAAACACCTGCAGTCTGATACTTATGCCACTCTTGCAATTATTATAGGATTAATTGCCATTTACTTTACGCATTATAGCTGGATTGATAGTTTAGTGGCTTTTATTTTTGCTTTGTTCATTATTATCTCTGGCTATAAAATATTAAGAAAGTCGATAGCAGGAATTATGGATGAAGCAGATGATGAACTTTTAGAAAAAGTGGTTGAAGTATTGGAAAAAAACAGAACTAAAAATTGGATAGACCTGCACAATCTGCGAATCATCAAATACGGAGGTACTTTACACCTGGACTGCCATTTAACAGTGCCCTGGTATTTTAATGTTCGCGAAGCTCATCACGAAATTGATGTTTTGCATGCAGTAATAAAAAATGAATTTGGAGAAGCTGTTGAAATGTTTGTGCATACAGATGGTTGTCTCGATTTTTCTTGTAAGGTATGTTTAAGACAGGATTGCCCTGTAAGAAAATTTGACTTCGAGAAAACAATTCATTGGACAGTTGATAATGTTTCATTAAACAGCAAACATCAGATAGAGAGTTCTTTTGAAAAATAAAAAACCCCAACATTTTATTGTTGAGGTTCTTGTTATCGTATCTACTTAAAACAAAAAAATTATTCCCAAATTTCTGCTTTACCATCCAACCATTGTTTTACAGCTTCTGTTGTAACACTTTTTGGTCTTTCAAGTGCAAAGCCTAAAGCTCTATCCCAACACAAACTTGCCAACACACCCAAAGATCTGCTAACAGCAAATAATACTGTGTAGAATTCATATTCAACCAAACCATAATGCACTAATAATGCACCACTATGTGCATCTACATTTGGCCAAGGGTTTTTAATTTTACCTAATGATTGTAAAATTGCAGGAACTGTTTCGTAAATATTCCAAACTGTTTGACATAATTTATCCTCTGGCATATGTTTTTTGCCAAATTCCATTTGTGCAGTAAAGCGTGGATCGGTTTTTCTTAATACTGCGTGTCCATAACCTGGAACAACTTTACCAGAATTAATAGTATCTTTTACATATTGCTCAATTTGTTCTTTGCTAGGAGCATCTGTTCCCAGTTTTTCCTGCATTTCAAAAATCCATTTTATCACTTCCTGATTTGCCAAACCATGTAAAGGACCTGCTAAACCATTCATTCCAGCAGCATAGCTTAAATATGGATCGCTCAATGCACTGCCCACCAGGTGTGTGGTATGTGCAGAAACATTTCCACCTTCGTGATCGGCGTGAATGGTCATATATAAACGCATCAACTCTTTAAAACTTTCGTCGTTATAACCCATCATATGAGCCAGATTTCCTGCCCAGTCTAACAAGCCATTTGGTTGAATATGTTCATTGTTTTTATATTTTCTTCTATATACATATGCAGCAATGCGAGGTAAACGTGCAATTAAATCCATTGCATCATCATAAATAGGGTTCCAGTAATCTTTTTTGTTTATTCCTTCAGAATATTCTTTAGCAAAATGACTTTCTGTTTGCAACGCCATTACACCTACAACAAACATTGTCATAGGATGGGTAGATAAAGGCAAAGCATCTATTGTATTAAAAACGTGGTTAGGCACGTGGCTTCTACGTTGCCATACACTTGAAATGTGATCAGTATCTTCTTGTTTAGGAAGTTCTCCTAATAACATTAAATAAAACAAACCTTCTGGTAATGGTTCACTACCACCTTCAGCTTTTGGCAATTTCTCCTGCAATTCAGGAATGGTATAGCCACGAAATCGAATGCCCTCTTGTGCATCAAGTAAACTTGTTTCTGTAACTAAACCAGTTATGCCACGCATACCCTGATAAGCCTGAGCTAGTGTAACTTCTCCAATTTTTTTATTACCGTGTTCTTTTAAAATTTCTTTAATCTCGGCATTGGCAATATCTGCTTTCGCTTTGAATGTGTCTTTAATGATGCCCATTTTGTTGTATTTATTTTGTAAACGTTGGCTAAACAATCTTTATAAACTCTTAAAAGAAGAATCTATAAAAAAAGGATTTGCAAATGTGATACAAAAAACTCATCCACTATTCTAATTCTTTAAAAATATTTTGCAATCGCAGAGCATTTTGGAGCTTTTGGCTTTTAATGTTCAATGTTGATGGTAGTTTTAAGATTTGTTGCGAATTTGATTAAAATTACGAAATCGTTTTAGAGAACTTGATTGTTCTCTTTAGTTTTTTAGGTAAGTAGCTTTACTAGTTTATTTTAAGATTTGTTAATATCTAAATTGTTACGAATAATAGTTCAACCACTTTCAAATCTATATTTGGCACATTAATAATTTGCCAATTCAATAGTGATAGATTTTTCTGCATTTTTTCAACAATTTCTTTACAACGAAAAGAACCCCTTGTTATTTAACAATGGTTTTTTTGTGTATTTGTTTGCAGCATTTGTGGGACTATACTATTCTTTTAGAAACAACTATAAAATTCGCACCTGGCTTTTTTGTTTTTTTTCGCTTTACTTTTTTTACAAAGCAAGTGGGGCTTATGTTTTATTGGTGGTGGCATCGGCGGTTGTAGATTTTTTTATTGGCAATCTTATTTATGAAGTTCCCAGTAAAAAAAGTAAAAAAATATTACTGTGGGTGGGTTTAAGTTTTAATGTTGGCTTATTGATTTACTTTAAATATTTTAGTTTTTTAAGTAATACCTATAACGAAATTGTAGGACATAATTTTCAGCCATTAAAAGTTACAAGTCTTATTGGTATTTCGTTTTACACCTTTGAAAGTATTAGTTATATGGTAGATGTGTACCATAGAAAAATACTACCAGCAAAACGTTTCGCCGATTATTTATTGTTCCTTTCTTTTTTTCCGAAATTGGTGATGGGACCTATCGTTCGTGCAGCAGATTTTCTTCCACAAATTAGTAAACCATACTTTGTAAGTGATGAAGATTTTAGCAAAGGATTTTATCTTATTATCACTGGGTTGTTTAAGAAATTAATTATATCAGATTATATCTCTGCAAATTTTGTAAACTATGTTTTCGATGAGCCATCACGCTACACCGGTTTAGAATGTTTGTTTGCTACCTATGGTTTTGCTGTTGTTATTTACTGCGACTTTAGTGGCTATACCAACATTGCTATTGGAATTGCAAAGTGGCTTGGATTCAGTATTCCAGACAATTTTAATTTGCCATACAAGAGTAAAGACATCACAGAATTCTGGAAACGCTGGCACATCTCTCTATCTAGCTGGCTGAAAGATTATATTTATATTCCTTTGGGGGGAAACAGAAAAGGAGAACTTAGAAAATACCTCAATCTCATCATTACAATGTTTATAGGAGGGCTATGGCATGGTGCAAACTTTACTTATATTGTTTGGGGTTTAATGCATGGTGCTGCTTTAGCCATTCATAAACTGTGGGTAGAGAAATCGAAATATGTTTTATATGGTTTTCGCCAAACAAAAATCTATAACCTGCTGGCAGCATTCATTACTTTTCAATTTGTTTGTATAGCCTGGATATTTTTTAGGGCAGAAAATATGACCAAAGCCAAAGCAATGTTCGGACAAATAAAACACCAGTTCGACCTGGATAAATTTACTGCTTTTTGGAGCAATTATCATGCTGTGGTTGGGATGATTTTATTGGGAGTTTTAATTCATCTGGTGCCTCAAAAATTCAATCATAAAATAATCAAACAACTTTCTAAAGAAGGGGTGCTTGGCTATTTATTTATCTTCTTTGTTTTTGTATTGGTATATGGATATTTTAAGGCAGCCGAGCCTATTTTGCCCATCTATTTACAGTTTTAACAACTGTGTAACAATGTTTTTTTATTATTTAGTTATGTTTTGTTTTAAAACAATACTGTTCAAAAACAAAACATATCTGTTTAAAGTCTATGCAGGCATACATAGAAGCCATGTTGTATTGCATAAACCTTGTGCAATACTGTTTAGCAGCAAAACAGTACTGTTTTTTTAAAAATAAACTAGTTTTTAGTCTGTGCAGGCATACATGGCAGCCATGTTATATTACATGAACTTTATGCAAGCATGTTTAGAAGCTATGCAAGCATGTTTTTGAGTTGTGCAATACTGTTTAAAGATAAAACATGCATGTTTAAAGTTTTTGCAGCCTATTTGCTGTTTTAAACATGGCAAAATGTTAAATTTTCAATATAAAATTTTCCAATAGCATATCTGTTTACTTTAGATGTATTAAATTTTTAATGATGAAATTATCATTCAATAATTATTGCAGCCTATTTCTGGTGAGTATTTTATGTTTTTTGTTTGTTTCTTGTGATAATAAAGAGAAACAAAATGAAAAATTGTTTGAGGAATTGAATGAGAGTTTGGAGAAATCGAATGAAATTATCAAAAAGAAGATTCAATTGCAATTAAGCAAGATGAATGATGATTCTAAGAAAGCAGAGTCGAAAGAAAAAGCTATGATTTGGCTAACTAAAGCGAAAGCGGCGGAACAATTATCTGATAATGTAACCTCATATATAAATTCACTACAAGAAAAATTAAAGTCTCCTAAAAATTTAGAAAACAACGACATTAAAATCTTGTATAATGAGTTAGTCAATTACAAAAAAAAAGTTAGACTAATTGATACGAATACTGCAAAAGAATTAGGAAATCAAATAAATCTTATTAATGAAACAATAGATATTGATGAAATTATTTTAGCAGATTTTATGAAGAAGCTAAACAATTTGAATATACTCGTAAAACTGGCTATATTCAAGAATAGAATAGAAATTATTGAGGAAAAAATTATTGAAAACTATTCCCGAAATTACTGTGCCATGAAAATTAATAATGAATTTGATGATACTTTCAGAGCAATAGCTTATC